>NZ_JBXAXW010000002.1:0-305692 GCF_056781975.1 Dellaglioa sp. CoH-57-MRSF-19 | reverse complement strand
ACAAGAAGTACAAGAAGTACAAGAAGTACAAGAAGTACAAGAAGTACAAGAAGTACAAGAAGTACAAGAAGTACAAGAAGTACAAGATAGCTATTATGATAATCAGTCAGATGAAGAAGTCAAAAGGTCAGATGCAAGTTATCAATTTCCATCACTTGATTTATTACCAGATCCTATTTTAGAAAATGCTGGTGAATTAGATGATTGGGTACTTTCTCAAATTGATGTATTAAATAATACATTGGAAGCATTCCATGTTAATGCAGAAGTTGATGGCTGGACAGTTGGGCCAACGGTGACCCAATTTGAAGTATCATTAGCTGCTGGTGTTAAGGTAAGTAAGATTACCAACCTTGTTGATGACTTGAAACTAGCGCTTGCTGCAAAAGATATCCGTGTAGAGGCGCCAATTCCTGGACGTAGTAGTGTTGGAATTGAAATACCTAATTTAAAATCAAGACCAGTCCTTCTCTCGGAAGTATTGAGATCTCCAGTGTTTATAGAAAATAAATCACCATTGACGGTGGCGTTAGGTGTCGATTTATTTGGTGAAGCACAAGTAACTAACTTACAAAAAATGCCGCATGGATTAATTGCTGGTGCTACAGGGTCTGGTAAGTCAGTTTTTATCAATAGTTTATTAGTTTCTATTTTATATAAGGCAACACCAAACGAAGTTAAATTGTTATTGATTGATCCTAAAGCTGTCGAATTAGCGCCATATCATGATATTCCTCATTTATTAGCACCTGTTATATCAGATGCAAAAGCAGCTTCGGCAGCTTTGAAATGGGCTGTTGATGAAATGGAAGAACGCTATCAAAAATTAGCTGCAGCTGGAGCTAAAAATATTGGTAACTTTAATCAAAAAGCAGAAGCTAATGGCGATTTTGGCCTAAAGATGCCGTATATTTTAATTATTATTGATGAATTAGCTGATTTAATGATGGTTGCTTCAAATGAAGTTCAAGAATATATTGCAAGAATTACACAAAAAGCTAGAGCAGCAGGAATTCATTTAATTCTGGCTACACAACGACCAAGTGTTGATGTTGTTACGGGTACAATTAAAAATAATATTCCAACTCGAATTGCATTTATGGTTTCTAGTCAAATTGACTCGAGAACTATCTTGGATACGGCCGGTGCTGAAAAATTACTTGGACGAGGCGATATGCTCTATCTAGGTAATGGATCAAGTCAGGCTGTTAGGTTACAAGGAACGTATATAGAAGATGAAGTAGATTTAATTACAGATTTTGTTAGAACTCAAGGAAAGCCAAGATATGCATTTAATCCAGATGGACTGAAAAAAATGGCAGATCAAAATGAACAACAAGATGATTTATTGCCAGGTATTTTAGATTTTATTGCGCACGAACAAACCATTTCAACTTCTAAATTACAGCGCGTCTTTTCAATTGGGTATAATAGAGCTGCCAATATTATTGACGAACTTGAAAATCAGCAACATATCTCACATGCTAAGGGGTCGAAACCTCGAGATGTGTATTTAAATGAAGATGAACTCAGACGGATGAGAGAAGAATTTTAACGACAAACTGAATATTAACTCATTTTATGGTAAAATTATGAATGAATAATGTCAGAAAAGGGGATAATGATGAATAACCAAAAAGTATATTATTTTGTAGGAATAAAAGGCTCAGGGATGAGTTCTTTAGCATTAATTTTACACGATCAAGGATTTAAGGTTGAAGGCTCTGATATTGACCAATATACATTCACACAACGTGGATTAGAATTAGCTAATATTAAGGTTTATTCATTTGATGAAAAAAATATCCATGAAGGTTTGACTGTAATTGCGGGAAATGCATTTACAGCGGATCATCCTGAACTTAAAAAGGCACGTGAAATGGGATTAGATATTGTCAGTTATCCTGAAATGTTAAGTCGATTAATGGAAGGTTACACAAGTATTGGTGTTGCCGGCTCTCATGGTAAAACAAGTACAACAGGATTGCTTGCACATGTCTTAAGTGGTATTGCACCAACGAGTTACTTAATTGGGGATGGTACTGGTAAAGGAAAACCTGATGCAAGATTCTTTGTTTATGAAGCAGATGAATACCGTCGACATTTTGTTGCCTATCACCCAGATTATTCAATTATGACTAATATTGATTTTGATCATCCAGATTATTTTACTGGTATTGATGACGTTTTTGATTCATTTGAAACAGTTGCAAAACAAACCAAAAAAGGAATATTTGCTTGGGGAGATGATCCTTTACTCCGTAAAATAAAAGCTGATGTTCCAATTTATTATTATGGTACAAAGGATTCTGATGATTTCCAAGCTCGTGATATAAAACGAACAACTAAAGGTTCTGAATTCGATGTTTATTATCACGATACATCATTAGGTCATTACCAAATTCCAATTTTTGGTGAACATAATATCTTAAATAGTTTGGCCGTTATTGCTGTTTCGTATTTTGAAAAAGTTGATTTAGAAGAAATTGCAAGTGAATTATTAAGTTTTAAAGGGGTTAAACGCCGGTTTAGCGAAAAGTATATTGGTGATATGACAATTATTGATGATTACGCACATCATCCATCAGAAATTAAAGCAACAATTGATGCTGCTCGTCAAAAATATCCTGATAAAGAATTAATTGCGGTCTTCCAACCACATACGTTTAGTAGAACTATTGCGTTGATGGATGATTTTGCAATTAGTTTGAATCTTGCCGATAAGGTTTATTTAACGGATATTTTCAGTTCTGCTCGTGAAACATCAGGTAATGTTTCTAGTGAAGATCTTGGTGCAAAGATTGTTAAGGGTGGCGAGATTATCAAACTTGATAATCTTTCGCCATTACTTGATTACAATAATGCAGTTGTTATTTTTATGGGCGCTGGAGATGTCCAAAAATATGAATATGCATATGAAGAATTATTGAGTAATTTAAGTTTTAAAAATAATTAGTTGCTGAAAAAGAAATGATTTTCGAATCATTTCTTTTTTATTACTTAATTTTTTTTTACGAAAAGTGAAAATTCTTGATAATTTTACATGATTTGGTACACTTGTCCTTATACATACAAGGGGTTATCCTTTAAAAAGGTTAATGCTGTATGAGGTTAAAAGTCATGTTGTATTCTGATTAAAATAAGTAGTATTGCTCTAACTTATTTCATTTTATTAAATTAGTTGTAATAGGTTTTAGTGTATTAATCACAATATTTTAAACATGATTTCTTAATTAACAAGGAGGAAAATAAGATGGATAATCAAAATAGCGTTATTATTAATGAAAAAGATGGATTAAATCATTTTTTAGCAAAATTATATGGGTATATGGCGCTTGCAGTTGGCGTTTCAGCTGTCACAGCATTTTTAACATTGACAGTATTTCAAAAATTAGTTTATGGCTTTATGGCAGAACATTCATGGTCAATTTGGGCATTATTTATTGTCCAATTGGTGGTTGTCTTAAATATTAACGTAAAGGCATCAAGGGCACCATTTGTAACATTTGCTTTATTGATGGGGTATTCTGTACTTGAGGGCGTAACGTTGTCGTTGATTATATCAATGTATTCAGTCGGGAATATCATTGCTGCATTTGCCGCAAGTTCGGCTGTATTCGTTACGATGACCATTTTAGGAAATGTTACTAAACGAGATTTAACTAAATTAGGCACACAGGCATTAGCAGCTTTGGTTGGACTAATTGTTGCTTCATTTGTAAATTTATTCTTACAAAGTGAACTTATTAATTACGTATTCTCATATATCGCTGTGATTATTTTCACCATTTTAACAGCGTGGGACACACAAAAATTAAGACAAGTATTTTTACAACGAGATAGCAATGTTTCAGTTTCTAACTTAGCTATGACAGGTGCACTAATGTTATATCTTGATTTTATTAATTTATTCATTTCATTCTTACAAATCTTTGGTTACGGTGGTAGAGATTAGTAATTCATAAATAAGAAGGTTAAACCTCCAAGTTAAGGATTTATAACTTGGGGGTTTTTATTACTTTATTGAGTTATTAGCGTATTCATTATTAATCACGGCTGATGTTTGGTAAAATAGAGATAGAGATTTTCAAAGGAGACGGATATTAAATGACTAATACTAATGAGAAACTACTATTGATTGATGGAAACAGTATTGCCTATCGTGCATTTTTTGCATTGTACCAATCTGTAGATAGATTTACAAACCAAGCTGGGTTACATACAAATGCATTATATGGGTTTAATAATATGTTGAATGTCATATTAGATACCGAAAAACCGACACATGTATTAGTTGCATTTGATGCAGGAAAGACAACATTTAGAACTAAAAAATATGATAATTACAAGGCCGGTAGATCAAAAACACCGCCAGAACTAAAAGAACAAATGCCATATTTTAGAGAATTACTAGCAGGATACGGCATTAAAACTTACGAATTAATTGATTTTGAAGCAGATGACATTATAGGCACAATGGCAAAAAAAGGTGAAGAAGCTGGATATAATGTGACTATTGTGACTGGAGATCGAGATTTAACACAATTAACAACCGATAAAGTAACAGTTTCTGTCACAAAAAAAGGCGTTAGTGAAATCGAAAAATTTACACCAGAGCATGTAATGGAAAAATTTGGATTAACACCATTGCAAATTATTGATATGAAGGGATTAGTTGGCGATACGTCAGATAATTATCCCGGTGTTACTAAAGTTGGTGAGAAGACTGCAATTAAATTATTAACAGAATATGACTCAATGGAGAATCTTTACGAAAATATTGATCAATTAAAGAAAAGTAAAATGAAAGAGCATTTAATTGAAGATAAAGATCAAGCATTTATGAGCAAAGATTTAGCCAGAATTCGACAAGATGCACCTATCACAATCGATTTTCCTGATACAAAATGGGATGGAAAAGACTTAGATAAGTTAGTTGCTTTCTATGAAAAAATGGATTTTAAAAAATTTTTAAGTCAATTAAATTTAAATTCAGCATCAGATAGTGTAGAAATGAATTTATTTCCAGAACCTAAAAAGACAGATTATAAAGTATTAACTAGTGATAATTTAGATGAATTATCTAAATTATCACAACCAATTTCTTTTTATTTAGAGATGTTGGAAGATAATTATCATACAGCAGATTTTGATGGATTTGCGATAGGTGATGGCAATCAATTTTTCGTAACACGAGATGTTGATTTGTTAAAATCTAAAACTTTAGTTTCAATTCTTTCAAATGATAAAATTAAAAAGAATGTATTTAATTTTAAACGTAATTATGTAGCATTGAACCGATTGGACATTCAACTTGCAGGAACTGAATTCGATCTTTTGTTGGCTTCATATTTGTTAGATACAAGTGATAATAGTAATGATCTTAGTAAAGTTGCACAGAAACATGATTACTATGACGTTAAGTCTGATGAAGAGGTATATGGTAAAGGCGTTAAACGTGCAATTCCAGAAGATGATGATATTTTCTTTAGTCATATGGCATCGAAAGTTGACGCCTTAAATCTTTTGAAAGAACCATTAATGGCCGGATTAGTTGATCATGAGCAAATGGATTTGTACACGGATATGGAACTTCCTCTTTCACTTGTATTAGCCAAGATGGAAATTCAAGGCATTAATGTGGATGCCGATAGATTGAAGATTATGAAAAAGGAATTTTCAACTATTTTAAGTGATATGGAAACTAAAATTTATAGTGAAGCTGGTGAAGAATTTAATATTAATTCACCAAAACAATTAGGCGTTATTTTATTTGAAAAATTAAAATTACCTGTTGTTAAAAAAACTAAAACAGGTTACTCAACTGCAGTTGATGTTTTAGAACAACTTAGTACAATAGCTCCAATTGCAGATTTAATTTTAAAATATCGACAAATTGCAAAAATTCAATCAACGTATGTTGAAGGATTATTAAAAGTTAGACATGAAGATAAGAAAGTTCATACAAGATACCTACAAACACTGACAGCGACAGGCCGATTATCATCTGTAGATCCTAATCTACAAAATATTCCGGTCCGCGTTCCTGAAGGTAAGAAAATTAGACAAGCATTTATACCTGAACATAAGGGATGGAAAATATTCTCATCTGACTATTCACAAATTGAGTTGCGTGTTTTGGCCCATATTGCGCATGATGCTAATATGCAAGAAGCTTTTAAAGAAGGAATCGATATCCATGCTAATACAGCAATGAAAATTTTTAGTTTAGAATCGCCAGATGACGTGACGTCAAATATGCGTCGAACAGCTAAGGCAGTCAATTTTGGGATTGTTTATGGTATTAGTGATTATGGATTGTCACAAAATATTGGGATTACTAGAAAACAAGCACAAACATTTATTGATACTTATTTAAATGAATTTACAGGCGTTAAGAACTACATGGAAAGCGTTGTGCGTGAAGCTAAAGATAAGGGCTATGTTGAAACATTATTCCATCGTCGTCGTTATTTACCAGATATTAACAGTCGAAACTTTAATTTACGTTCTTTTGCTGAAAGAACTGCAATGAATACCCCAATTCAAGGTAGTGCTGCGGATATTATTAAAGTAGCGATGATTAATATGAACAAAATGTTAGAAGAAGAACATTTACAAGCCAAAATGTTATTACAAGTACATGATGAATTAATTTTTGAAGCACCTGAAGAAGAAATTGCTATCTTGCAAAAGAAAGTTCCTGAAGTTATGGACGCTGCTGTTTCTTTAGAGGTTCCTTTAAAAGTTGAGAGTGCGTTTGGTGATAGTTGGTTTGATACTAAATAAAAAGTGGTTGGGGGTAATTATATGCCAGAATTACCAGAAGTTGAAACGGTTCGAAGAGGTCTTAGTCAATTAGTTATAGGTAAGACAATTAAATCAATTGATGTTTTATGGCCTAAAATTGTATCTGGGGATGTACTAGATTTTAAGCGTGAATTAGAAGGTAGAAAGATTGAATCAATCGATAGACTGGGTAAATACTTACTTTTTCGTTTTGATAGTAAAATGACAATGGTTTCTCATTTAAGAATGGAAGGCAAATATTTTGTCCGTGGATCAGATGAACCAATTGAAAAACATTCCCACGTCATATTTCATTTAACTGATGGGCAAGATTTAAGATACAATGATGTTCGTAAGTTTGGACGCATGCAACTAATCCCCACAGGTCGAGAACGTGAACTTTCGGGACTTAAGAAGCTAGGACCAGAACCGACAGAAGATGATTTTAAGCTCAGTTATTTCAAAAAATATTTATCTCGTAAGCATATGGCAATCAAGCCTGTGTTATTAAATCAAGAAGCGGTTGCTGGTCTTGGAAATATTTATGTTGATGAAGTTTTATGGATGAGTAAAATTAATCCGGAACAGCCAGCAAATTTAATTTCTGATAGGAAATTAGCTATATTACGTAAAAATATTATTCTTGAGCTAGCCACTGCGGTACAAGCTGGTGGAACAACAATTAGATCCTATACGGGTGCGTTTGGTGAGACGGGTTTGTTCCAATTTGATTTGAATGTCTATGGTCAAACAGGAAAACCATGTCCTAGATGCGGAGCGCCTATTGTTAAAATAAAAGTGGCACAACGAGGGACACACTACTGTCCACATTGCCAACCGTTAAAGGAAGTTTAAAAATGACTTATATTCTTGGACTAACTGGTGGCATAGCAACAGGTAAATCAACAGTTAGTCGTATTTTTAGAGAAGAAAATATCACAGTTATTGATGCAGACGTTATTGCGAGACAAGCTGTTGAACCAGAATCTGTAACATTAAAAATAATCATTCAAACATTTGGTGAAAAATATTTATCATTAACCGGGAATTTGAATCGAAAAGAGTTAGGTCAGCTAGTTTTTAATGATGCAACAGAGTTAAAAAAATTGAACGGCATTATGGTTCCTGCTATTAGAAAAGAAATCTTGTCACAAATAGAAGTCCAAAAAAAATTAGGTAGCCAGTTAATTATTTTGGATATGCCTTTATTATTTGAGCAAAACTACCAATTACTTTGTGATGCAGTAATGGTTATCTATGTACCTGAAACAGCACAATTAGAACGTTTAATGAAGCGGGATGAATTGTCTTTAGATGAGGCGATGTTAAGGGTTAAAGCACAATGGCCCATTCAAAAGAAAAAAGATTTAGCAGATTTTGTAATAGATAATTCAACAACGGTTGCCGTTACAAGGGTTCAAGTGCTAAACTGGCTTAGTAATCAAATTAATGGTTAAATAATGTAAATAAAAAATAATGAGGTGTCACAATGAAATGTCCACATTGCCAACATAATGGCTCTCGAGTCGTTGACAGTCGACCAACAGATGAAGGTCGCGTTATCAGACGACGTCGTGAATGTGAAAATTGTGAATTTAGATTCACAACATTTGAACGAGTTGAAGCTACACCACTACTTGTTATTAAAAAAAATGGAACACGTGAAGAATTTAATCGTGAAAAGATTCTTAAAGGTATTATCAGTTCTGCTGAGAAAAGACCAGTTTCAATGAAAGCTATCACTCATCTTGTGGATCAAGTGGAAAATAATGTTAGAGCATTAGGTGAAAATGAAATTTCTAGCCAACTAATTGGTGAATATGTTATGGGATTATTGGCTGATGTAGATGAAATTGCGTACATTAGATTTGCTAGTGTTTATCGCCAATTTAAAGATATGAGTGTTTTCTTAAAAGAATTAAATGAAATGATGGCTCGTGATAAAACACCTACAGATAAACCGGATTTGAAGGAATGATAATCAATGATTGATATATGCGGAAATATGAGTCCGAAAGACGGTTATGTCGTTTTAATGGATGAAAAAGTTACAAATGATGATATTGAACGACTAGACTACTTGTATCAACCTGTTATGGGTGTGATTGCGAGTGGTCTATTTGCTCTATTGAAAGGTGAGGCAGGTCAAAATCCACAATTATCTAATCGAAAGATGCATAGTGAATTACTTGCATTACTAAATATTGACATAGCAATGTTTTATGAAGCAAGAAGTGCCCTTGAAGCTTTAGGGCTTTTGAAGAGCTTTGAAAAAGAGGATGCAATAGGAAAAGTTGTTGTCTATCAATTGCGTCGACCTTTGCAAGCAACTGATTTTTTTACAGATGATTTACTAAGCACTTTACTCTGGGAATCGATTGGTGATGGTAGGTACAAAGAAATTACCACTCGATTTGCGTTACCAATTTTAAAATTAGATGGCTTCAAAGAAACATCTAAAAGTTTCTTAGATGTTTTCCAAGTTAATCAAGATCATTTGTCTAATAAACCTGATATTATTTCTGAAAGTAAAAAAGTTTTTTCAACGGACAAGAAGATACCGAAAAAGTTAGTTGAGTCAGGTAGTATTGAGTCATTTGATTTTAAATTTTTTATTGAACTACTGGAAAAGAGTTTCGTTTCTTTGGATAATATCAATGAACAGCGGGATTTAATTATTTCAGAGCATCTCTTGTATGGTATTGATGAAATCGAAATGGCCCAATTTATTGGAGATTCAGCTGACTTATCAACAAATGAAGTTGATTATAATTCATTCAAGCAACATATTGCTCACAAATATAATCAACAAATTAAACTGAAAAAACAAGAAGATTTAACAAGTAGTGATAATAAAAAGGTTAATATGAAATCTGTTGAAACGCTAAAAAAAGTTGGTTTTTCTGAAGAGGATTCGCAGTTAATTCTTGCGAGTGAAGCCTATAAACCTTTTGATTTTTTGAAATCGTTAAAAGAAAGCAAGGGTGGATATGTCACTGACAGTGAAGCATATCTGTTACAGCAACTTATTCAACGACAGATATTTTCTAATTCAGTCATTAATATTCTGATTCATTACATTTTGATTGACCGTGATTTATCAACACTTAATAAATCGTTTGTCGATACTATGGCTAATGATTGGTCACAGCAAAAAGTGAAGACACCTGAAGAAGCCATTAATCAGGTTCGACAATTTAACAATAAAAAGACTGAAACTAAGGCGTCAAACCAACGACAAAGAAAAATAATTAAAAAAGAGACATTGCCTGATTGGGCTAAAGATGACTATCAAGCACCAAAAGTGGATGTAAAAGTTGATAAGGATGAACTAAAAAGACAACTTGCTGAATTTAATAAAACAGCACCCAAAGGAGGAAAATGATGGAAGATTTAGGGACAGAAATCAAAAAATTTCTTGAAAAGGACAACCTGAGTGAAAGATATCCTAATGTTAATTATCGTGATTTAATGAGAAAAGTTTATGAAGATTCAGATGTCATCGCTTTTTTAGATAGAAATAAAGCTGAATTAACAGAGGATAGTATTCGACGCGCTGATGCAAAATTGTATGAATTCTTATCTGAAAAAAATAAAATTATTCTTGGTAAAGGAATGATAGCACCAGGTTATAAGCCACAATTGGTTTTGAATAATCATATGATTGATGTTTCCTATGTACCAACAGATTCTTTTATCGAGGCTCAAAAAAGTAGAGCATTAGCTAAGCGAGTTAAATCAATGAGTATGTCTAAAGATATCAAAAACGCGACTATGAATGGCTTTGATATGGATGAACGTGGGGATGCACTTAGCCAGAGTTTAAAATTTATAACAACATTTGTTGATAGTCCTAAATCTTATCACCAAGCAATGTATTTTTATGGTAGCTTTGGCGTTGGTAAAACATATCTTTTAGGTGCTATGGCCAATGAATTAGCAAGTCGAGGATACCAAACGACTTTAATGCATTTCCCTAGTTTTGCAGTTGAAATTAAAAATGCTATTAGTGATAATCGTGTTTATGACATGCTAAATGCTGTTAAAAAATCTGAAATTTTAATGATTGATGATATTGGTGCCGATGCAATGTCTAGTTGGGTTCGTGATGATATTTTAGGTGTTATTTTACAATATCGCATGCAAGAAGAATTACCAACTTTCTTTAGTTCTAATTTTTCGATGAAACAACTAGAAGATGAGCATTTACGTATTAGTCAAAAGGGTGAAGACGAGCCTCTTAAGGCAAAAAGAATTATGGAACGAATTCACTTTTTAGCAAAAGAAGTTAAGATTGTTGGAAAAAATCGTCGACCTAAATAAGAATAATAGTTGCTAAATTTCACTAAAAATGGTTAAATAGTTATTAAATTGATACGGAAGATTACATTCTTTTTTTATGTCCGCAGGGAGGGAAAGCATAGCTGAAAGCTTTTCTGGCAGAGAATAAGTGATGACCACTTCCATAATGTTGCCTGATTTTTATCAGGTCGGATTGGATCCGTTAAAATCTATGGAGAAAGTTTTGTTTCGGCAAAACTTTGAATTTGGGTGGAACCACGTTAATCGACGTCCCTAATACACGATTTTATTTGTGTATTAGGGACTTTTTTTGTATCAAAAAATATTAAAACAATGGAGGAAGTTAACATGTCAAAAATAAATATTACATTTCCAGATGGCGCAGTTAAAGAGTTTGATTCAGGTATTACGACTGAAGACGTTGCAAAGTCAATTAGTCCTAGTTTAGCTAAAAAATCAATTGCCGGTAAATTCAATGGTGTTTTGGTTGATTATCTTCGTCCATTAGAGGCAGACGGCGCTATCGAAATTGTTACTAAAGAATCTGCAGACGGATTAATCGTTTTATGGCATACAGCTGCTCAAGTTTTAGCTAATGCGTTACAACAATTATACCCAGGTATGAAATTTGGTATGAGTTCTGATATTGAAAATGGTTTCTATTTTGATACAGATAATGGTGAAACACAAGTTAGCGTTGATGATTTGAAGAAAATTCAAGATAAGATGAAATCAATTGTTAAAGAAAATTTGAAAATTGAACGTCAATTAGTTTCAAAAGCTGAAGCTCTTGAATTATTTGCTGGTGACCCATATCGTGCTGAATTAGTAGTTGAAGCTACTGATGAAAATGGACAAGTTGAAATTTACAAACAAGGTGAATTCGTTAACTTAAGCGATGGCGCACAATTACGCTCAACTGCTGATGTTAAAATTTTCCAATTATTATCAGTTGCTGGTGCATATTGGCAAGGTAAATCAAGTAATCCGATGTTACAACGTGTTTATGGTACAGCGTTCTTTAAACAAAAAGATTTAGATGCTGAATTAGTTCGTCGTCAAGAAGCACGTGAACGCGATCATCGAGTAATTGGTAATGACTTAGATTTATTCTTTGTAGATCCAAAAGTTGGTGCAGGATTACCATACTGGTTACCTAATGGTGCTACAATTCGTCGTACGATTGAACGCTACATTGTTGATAAGGAAGTTTCAAATGGTTATGATCATGTTTACACACCAATCTTAGCCAACTTGGATTTATATAAAACTTCTGGTCATTGGGACCATTATCGCGAAGACATGTTCCCACCAATGGACATGGGTGATGGCGAAGAGTTAGAGTTACGTCCAATGAACTGTCCTTCACATATTCAAGTTTACAAGCATCATATTCGTTCATATCGTGATCTTCCTATCAGAATTGCTGAATTAGGAATGATGCATCGTTATGAAAAATCAGGTGCACTTTCTGGTTTACAACGTGTACGTGAAATGACATTAAATGATGGTCATACTTTCGTTGCTCCTGATCAAATTCAAGAAGAATTTAAAAGCGTCCTTCGTTTAATGATGGAAGTTTATGATGACTTTGGGATTGCTGACTATTCATTCCGTTTGAGCTATCGTGATCCAGCTAACACAGAGAAATACTTTGATGATAATGAAATGTGGACAAAATCACAAAGTATGTTAAAAGGTGCTATGGATGATTTAGGCTTAGATTACTACGAAGCTGAAGGAGAAGCAGCATTTTACGGTCCTAAATTAGATGTTCAAACAAAAACAGCGTTAGGAAATGATGAAACGTTATCAACAATTCAATTAGATTTCATGATGCCTGAAAAATTTGAATTATCATACATCGGTGATGATGGTGAAGAACACCGTCCTGTTATGATTCATCGTGGACTTGTTTCAACGATGGAACGTTTTACAGCTTACTTAACAGAAATGTACAAAGGAGCATTCCCAACTTGGTTGGCTCCTAAACAGGTAACAATTATTCCTGTTAAAAACGATCTTCATGCCGATTATGCGCATGATTTACGTGCTAACTTAGTTGCTCGTGGTGTACGAGTAACGGTTGATGAACGTAACGAAAAGATGGGTTATAAGATGCGTCAAGCGCAAGTTACTAAAGTACCTTATATTTTAGTTGTCGGTGATAATGAAGTAGCTGAAAATACAGTTTCTGTTCGTCGACATGGTGAAGATGATTCAAATATCTTTACAAAAGAAGATTTTATTAACAACATTACAAAAGAAATTGCCAACTATAGTCGTAAAGCATAAAAAAGACTCATTTTAATTTGCTTGACAATGAGTCTTCAAGTTGGTATGATATAAAAGTTAAGAAAAAGCAGAGGCTCCCGCTTCTCGCCTGAAGAGACAAAGAGTCTCTGGGCAGAATATTATTGAAATTAAATTCCAATTAAAATGGATTTCAAGCGGGCTGCGATAATTTATTATTGTTGCCCGTTTTTCTGTGTTTTTTCTCAAAAAAATTTGGAGGTGCATTGCCATAGCAGTTGATAAAGTAGACAAAATGGTCAATGAAGGTATCCGCGCATCGGAACTTCGTTTGATCGGTGATGATGGCGAACAACTTGGTGTTAAAACGAAACAAGAAGCACTAGATATGGCAGAAATTGCTAATTTAGATGTTGTTGTTGTTGCCGCTAACTCAAAACCACCTGTTGCTAAGATTATGGATTACGGGAAGTACCGTTTCGAATTACAAAAGAAACAAAGAGAAGCCCGTAAAAACCAAAAGATTGTTAATGTTAAAGAAGTTAGACTTAGTCCAACGATTGATATTAACGATTTCAATACAAAATTGAAAAATGCCTCAAAATTCCTTGCAAAAGGTGATAAGGTTAAAGTATCAATTAGATTTAAAGGCCGTGCAATTACGCATAAAGAAATCGGACGTGATGTCTTGAATCGCTTCGCTGACGCAGCTAAAGAAGTTGCATCAGTTGAATCAAGAGCGAAGATGGATGGACGTAGTATGTTCATGATGCTTGCACCTAAGGCTGAAAAGTAAAGCTATATTAGGAGGATATTAGATTATGCCAAAACAAAAGACTCATCGTGCATCAGCAAAACGTTTTAAACGTACAGGAAATGGTGGCTTAAAACGCTCTAAAGCATATACAAGTCATCGTATGCATGGTAAAACTAAGAAACAACGTCGTCAATTAAGCAAATCAACTACAGTGTCAGCATCAGATAACAAGCGTATCAAACAAATGCTTTCACAAATGAAATAATAAATATAAATTAGACAATTGATGCCATTTTTAAATGGCTCAATAAGGAGGAATTTTCATGCCACGAGTTAAAGGTGGAACCGTTACACGTCAACGTCGCAAAAGAATGCTTAAATTAGCAAAAGGTTACCGTGGATCAAAACATATCCAATTTAAGGTAGCTAAACAACAAGTAATGAAATCGTACCAATATTCATTCCGTGATCGCCATCAAACAAAACGTAACTTCCGTCGTCTATGGATTGCACGTATTAACGCTGCAGCACGTATGAATGGTTTAAGTTACAGCAAGATGATGCATGGCTTGAAATTAGCTGAAATTGAAGTTAACCGTAAAATGTTAGCTGAATTAGCTGTTAAAGATTCAGCAGCATTTGCTGCTGTTGCAGAAGAAGCTAAAAAAGCATTAAGTAAATAATAACTTTTAAGAGGATACTTGACCAATTGTCAAGTATCCTCTTTTTTTAATAAAATTTCTGTAAATAAGTTAAGTATGTTATTTTTAGTGAAATCAAAAAAATTTTATGTGATATCAATGATTATGGTCTATGTAACTAATAAGACAAAATATAATCTTAAAAAGAGCAATATAAAATTGAAATAACTCGTTTCTATTATTTTAAAATGAGAAAATAAAATTAATTTCATTTGTTTTCATGGAAAACATGCAATTTTGTTGAAAGTACATTATACTTAGATTATTATTCTAAAATTGAGGTAGCTAACATGCTTGAGAGATATAAACCAACTTGGATGGTTGAATCAATTTATGATTTAACACCAGAGGATTTACAAAATCATGGAATTAAAGTTGTTATGACTGATTTAGACAATACATTAATTGCATGGGATAACCCAAACGGAACCCCAGAATTGAAGAATTGGTTAGAGCTTATAGCTGCGGCTTCAATTCCAGTGATTGTTGTATCTAACAATAGTCACGAACGTATTGAAAAGGCACTGGAACATATTGGATTACCATTTGTTTCCAGAGCTCTAAAACCATTTACAAAAGGAATTAACCAAGTTAAAAATGAATTTAAGATGAATAATCAAGATTTAGTTTTAATAGGTGATCAATTGATGACTGATATTGCTGCTGCGAATAATGCGGGCATTAAAAGTATATTGGTTAAACCACTTGTTGAATCAGACGCTTGGAATACAAAACCTAATCGTTTCATTGAAAAAAGAATTAAAAATCACTTAATTAAAAAACACGATTTTAAAACTAAATGGGGGAATTCATTGGATGACTGACATAATTGAAGTACCAGAAATTGACGAAGATCTTTTTTGTATTGGCTGTGGCTCAAAAATTCAAAGTGAAGAAGTAGATGAATTAGGCTATACACCTAAATCCGCAGTAAAAAAAGGACTTGAAACAAATGAACTATATTGCCAAAGATGTTTTAGACTACGACATTACAATGAAATTGCTGACGTTAAGTTAACTGATGATGATTTCCTAAAATTATTGAATCAAATTGGTAGTGCTGATGCATTAATCGTCAACGTTATTGATATTTTTGATTTTAATGGTAGTCTAATTCCTGGATTACATCGATTTGTGGGTGATAATCCTGTTTTAATGGTTGGAAATAAAGCTGATTTATTGCCTAAGTCATTGAGACGTTCGAAGTTAAAGGATTGGATGAGACAACAAGCTAATTTACAAGGATTACGACCAATTGATGTTGCATTGACAAGTGCAACAAAAAACTTTGCGATTGATGAATTATTAGAATTAATTGAAAAGTATCGTGAAGGCCGTGATGTGTACGTTGTTGGAGTAACTAATGTTGGTAAATCAACATTGATTAATCAAATCATTAAACAAAGAACAGGTGTCCAAGACCTGATTACAACTTCAAGATTCCCAGGAACTACGCTTGATAAGATTGAAATTCCATTGGACGATGATCGAGCTTTAATTGATACACCAGGTATTATTCATCAAGACCAGATGGCTCATTATCTATCAGGTAAGGCGCTAAGATTAGTTTCTCCTCAAAAAGAAATTAAACAACGCGTCTATCAGTTAAATGAAAACCAAACATTATTCTTTGGGGCTGTTGCAAGATTTGATTACATTTCAGGGGGAACTCCTGGTGTTGTCGTTTATCTTGATAATGATTTAATGATTCATAGAACAAAAACTGAGACTGCAAGTGAATTTTATGAGAAACATGCTGGTGGTTTATTAAATCCACCAACAGATGATGAAATGAACGACTTCCCAGAATTAGTTCGTTTTGAATTTAAAGCAACACAAAAAAGTGATTTAGTTTTTGCCGGACTTGGATGGGTAACCATTAATGAGGGTGCTAAAGTCGCTGGCTGGGCACCAAAAGGTGTTTCGGTTCTTTTACGTAAAGCAATGATATAAGAGGAGTTAACTAACATATGACATTAAGAGGCAAACAAAAAAGATATCTACGCAGTCAGGCACATCATTTACGTCCACTTTTCCAAGTTGGAAAAGAAGGCGTGTCTACTAACTGGTTAAACCAAATTCGCGAAGCAATTGAAAAACGCGAATTAATCAAAATTAACATGCTACAAAATGCAACAATTGATACAAATGAAGTTCGTATTTTTATTGAATCTAATAGTTCAATTCAAGTTGTTCAAGTGATTGGTCATACATTAGTGCTTTATCAAGCAGCAACAGATGTCGAAAATCGAGATATCTCTGACAAAGTTAATTTACTCGCTTAATTTAAAATTTTGAGGAGGTTTTTAGCTTGACTATTCAAGTCCAAAAATTAAAAGAAATTAATTTAGTTACGAAATTTAAGACTAAACCCATTCTTGATAATACGAAAAAGCGTGTTGGAATTCTCGGGGGTACGTTTAATCCGCCTCACTTAGGTCATTTAATAATTGCTGATCAAGTTTGTCAGCAATTAGGATTAAGTGAAGTTCGATTTATGCCGGATGCAACACCACCACATGTGGATAAAAAGGAAGCAATTGATGCAAAGTATCGCCTTGATATGGTTAATCAAAGTATCGCGGATAACGATAAGTTTAAGCTGGAAGATACTGAAATTAATCGCGGTGGTATTAGCTACACCTATGACACTGTGGTTGCTTTAAAAGCAGCTCATCCGGAAAATGATTACTATTTTATTATTGGCGGCGATATGGTAGATTATTTACCGAAATGGTCTCGTATTGATGAATTAGTAAAATTAGTACATTTTGTTGGAGTTAAACGAACGGGATTTGAACAAACAAGTCAGTATCCTATACTTTGGGTTGATGTACCAACAATTGATATTAGTTCAACACAAATTCGAGATAAGATAAAAAAAGGCTGTTCAATTAATTATTTAGTACCTAAGGCAGTCTCAAATTATATTGAGAAAGAAGGGTTGTATCGTGAATAATTTAGTTTATTCTAATAATCTTTTTAGTGGAACTAGAGAAGAATTAGTACAGATTTTGAAGGAAACTTTGAGTGAAAAAAGATTTCAGCATGTGTTAAATGTTGAAAAATCTGCAATTGAACTTGCTCAAAATAATAATGGTGATATTGAAAGAGCAAGTATTGCTGGACTTATTCATGATTATGCCAAGGAGCGGACAGATGACACCTTTATCAGAACAATTAAGCAAAAACATATGGATCCTGATTTATTAAATTGGGGGAATGCTATCTGGCATGGAATTGTTGGCGCAGAGTTGATACATGATGAATTAGGTATTACAGATGATAAAATTTTAACATCAATTGTGAAGCATACGACAGGCGATGTTGAGATGGATTTGTTGGATAAAATTGTCTACGTCGCTGATTTCATCGAAGAAGGTAGGACGTTCTCTGGCGTTCTTGAAGCACGAAAAAAAGCATTTGAAAGTTTGGATGCAGCTGTTGGATTTGAAACAAAACATACACTAAGTTATTTAATTAATACCAATAAAAGAGTGTATCCTAAAACAATTTTGACCTTTAATAAATGGGTCGCAGAATAGAGGAGTAATAATGAATAGTATAGAAAAATTAGAAATCGCAGTTAAGGCTGCTGACAGTAAACGTGGCGAAAAGACGGTGGCTATTGATGTCCATGAAATTAGTCTATTAGCTGATTATTTCATGGTGACACAAGCTGACTCAGCTCACCAAGTTAAGGCTATCGTCAAAGAAATTCAAGATCAAGAAGAACTAGCAGGTGTTGAAGTCCGTCGTATTGAAGGACGTAATTCAACTAGTTGGGTTTTATTAGATTTTGGAGATTTAATTGTGCATGTATTTAAAACTGAATCACGTGAATTTTATGATCTTGAAAAATTCTGGTCTGAAGGCGCATCTGTAGATTTATCAGCATGGATTGAAGAATAATGATTTATACCACCTTTTCAAAATTGTATGATCAATTAATGGATCCTGATTTATATGATTCTTGGCAAACATTTGTCGAAACACAAGTTCCTGATAAGAAAACTGAAATTCTTGAATTAGCTTGTGGTGCAGGTCAATTAGCAATTGCTTTAACGCAATCTGGTTATTCAGTCGTTGGTTTAGATTTATCTGAAGAAATGTTATCAATTGCTGACCAACACGCACAGGATGCGAATGTATCCTTGCCTTTAGTACAAGGTGATATGATGAATTTGGAAGAGGCAGAGTTACCACAATTTGATGCGGTAACTTGTTTTGCTGACTCATTTTGTTATTTACCTGACGCTGATGCTGTAGGAAACGTTTTTAAATCAATTCATGGATTACTACAAGAAAATGGTCGATTCATTTTTGATGTTATCTCAACCTATCAAACGGATGAGATTTATCCAGGTTATATGTACAACTATCAGGATGATGATCAAGCTTTTTTGTGGTCAACATTTAAAGATGAAGAGCCACACAGTGTCGTTCATGAATTAACTTTTTTTGTCAAAAATGATACTAACTGTCAATTTGAACGTCTAACTGAGGACCATCATGAACGAACATATTCAGTTAATACGTATACTGAATTGTTAAAAAATGCTGGATTTAAGAATATTAAAATTTCGGCTGATTTTGGCACAAGTCAAGTTGATGATAAAACAACAAGACTATTTTTTGTCTGCGATAAATAGGAGTGAGTTACTTGGACACGACTGGGGTTATTGTTGAATATAATCCGTTTCATAACGGACATTTGTATCAGATTAATCAAATAAAAGAAAAGTATCCTGATACGACGATTATTGCCCTTATGAGCGGACAATTCTTACAGAGAGGTATTCCAGCTGCACTTGATAAAGAGAGCCGTACGGAGCAAGCATTGCAATCTGGTGTTGATTTAATAGTTGAGTTACCCGTTGCATTTTCTGTTCAACCGGCTGATTTGTTTGCTCAAGGTGCCATTAAATTATTGGCCGGATTAAAGATAACCAGACTTGTTTTTGGTGCTGAACATCCTGATTTGGATTTTATGACTATCGCAACTGAAATTCAAACGTTAGATAGTGAGTTTAATCAGTTTAATGAAACGTATGCCACACAATATCAACGAGCTGTTTTTGAAAAAACAGGTGTTCAAATTAATCGGCCTAATGATTTGTTAGGTTTAGCTTATGCTGAAGCCTGCATAGCCGAAAAAGCCGAAATCCAGTTATGTCCGATTCAACGTATAGAGGCTGATTACCATGAAACAAAATTTGTTGATACTCAAAAAATTACAAGTGCAACAGCAATTAGATTAGCAGTTCAACATCAAGAATCGATTGTAGAAGTTGTTCCTAATCAAACTCGACTTGATTCAGAAAATGAAAGATGGGCCGATTGGACAGATTTTTGGCCATATCTTCGATATCAGTTGAGTCTATCAACACCAGGTCAATTATCGTCGATTTATGGCATGTCTGAGGGTATTGAGTATCGTTTGTTGCAGCAGTACGAAAAGTTGCCTGACGAGGCTAATTTTGATGATTGGGTCCAAGCCGTTAAGTCGAAACGAGTAACTTATACAAAAATCTCAAGACTAGCAACTTATATTTTGTTACAAATAAAGCAAAATGAAATTGACAAACAATATAAGCAGCCTTATTATCATGTCTTAGGGTTCTCAAAAAAAGGTCAAACGCTGCTTAATCATTTAAAAAAGGAAGTGCCATATCCTATAATAACAAAAATTAGTAAAAAGGATAAAGAGGGACTTTACCAATTAGATTATCGAGCAGGAATTATTTATGGGCTAGTTAGTCATAAAAAATCGGATCTTTTTAGAAGACCTAAACAAATTAATTAACATACTGTCAAGGATATACCATTGACAATGTTTTTAATCACAGGTATAATCATAAGCGTTGCATTAGGAGGCATATTTGCATGAAATGGTCCTTAGTTGAGTTAAAAAAACAAAGTGATGAACCACTTCAAGTTGACGAAATGTTAAACCTTTCCGAAGGATTAATGCTGCGCAACAAAACAATTACAGCTGTTTCAGAAGTCCATGTTACGGGCATTCTGTCAGCAGATCATCAAGATGTCATTGGTCATTTTAACGTTAGTTTAACAGTTGAAATGCCATCAACACGATCATTAAAGAGTGTCGATGTCCCATTAAATTTTTCAGTTGATGAATTTTATGTAGGCTATCGCGATAAAGCACTTGAACGGTTTGATAAAAATGATGTTGTAATTATTTTGGAAGAAGATATGCTCAATTTGAATTCTGTGATAGAGGATAATGTGTTATTACAGATTCCGATGCAGATACTGACTGATGATGAGAGAAAAGCAGAAGATTTACCAACCGGAGACGACTGGGAAGTTCTTACTGAAGATAAACTCGTACAGGTTAGAAAAGAAAAAGTTGATCCTCGATTTGCCTCATTACAAAATTTTTTTGATAATGATGGTTCTGAAGAGGAATAAACATAACAATACTTTTATTAAAAGTTTTGGATAATTTTAAAGGAGGTGTTTGATAATGGCAGTACCAGCACGTAAAACATCAAAAACACGTAAGAGAATGCGTCGTACGCATTACAAGTTAACTGTCCCAGGTATGAGCGCTTGCCCTAACTGTGGCGAATTAAGAAAATCACATTATGTATGTCCTAGCTGTGGTTTTTATGACGGAAAAGAAGTCGTAAAAGTAAACAACTAAATCTACATTAAGTAAAAAGCCTTAACAACCATGGTGTTAAGGCTTTTTCTGTACAAAAAAAATAAGATTCAATTGAATCTTATTTTTTTTCACTAATTTTCAAACTTATAATTTTGAAGTCTGTCTCTGGATCAAAAAATTGAAAAGGTAATTTGGCATGGCTTTCAATATAAGTTACATTTTTAGCCGGTGTTTTAACAGCCTTAAAAGTGGGCGATTTGATAGATTTAATTAAATCTATCAAATCTAGAAGTAATAACTCTGGTTTGTTACTAAGATTAGACCAGCCTGAAAATTCGGAACGATAATTTTTAAAGATTGTTTTTCTTATCGGACTGATGAAAGCATTACTACTGTCATTTTCGTAAGGAATTGACTGAGATGCGATAGTGTGCTGACTTGTGGTACTATAAATTTGAATTCGACTATCTTTTAAATCTAAAAAATCGGCCGTTAATAATTTGTCGTTAACTTGGACAACTAAGTCAAAAGTAGGGATATTGTTAGAAAATTCTGCTTTTGCGCGACTGTATAAAAAAGTATCGATGGCATAATATAATTCTTGTACTTCAACTAATTTCATATTTGAAAGACCTCCTGAAATCAGTATAACAAAAAAAGGTAAAATAGATAGGAATTTTTGATGTCTAGTGTATAATTGACGTTGAAAGTTAAATGGGTTTATTGACAAAGTCGGTAGCTGATACTTTCTTAGATTACATGGTTTTTGATTCACAAAAAATTAAAGAAATGTAGGAGGTATTATAATGGATAAAGCACAAATTGGTGTTATTGGAATGGCTGTTATGGGTAAAAATCTCGCATTGAATGCTGAGAGTCGTGGCCGTACGGTAGCTATTTATAATAGAACGGGAGCTAAAACTGAGCAAGTTATGAAAGACCACTCAGAAAAAAAATTAGTACCCAGCTACTCAATTAAGGATTTTGCAGATTCATTAGAAAAACCTAGAAGAATTATTATCATGGTAAAAGCTGGCAAACCAACTGATGCTGTTATTGCAGAACTATTACCATTCTTAGATAAAGGTGATGTTTTAATTGATGGTGGTAATACTTACTTTGAAGATACAGTACGCCGTAATGCAGAATTAGATAATTCTGGAATTAACTTTATTGGAATGGGCGTTTCAGGTGGCGAAATTGGTGCACTTGAAGGACCATCAATGATGCCAGGTGGCCAAAAAGAGGCATATGACCTTGTTGCACCAATTCTTGAGGAAATGTCTGCTAAAGCTAGCGATGGGACACCATGTGTGACTTATATCGGTCCTAACGGTGCTGGTCATTATGTTAAGATGGTTCATAATGGAATTGAATATGGTGATATGGAATTAATTTCTGAATCATATCATTTGTTAAGAGATTTATTAGGCCTCTCAGTTGATGAAATCGCTGATATCTTCTCTGACTGGAACAAAGGTGAATTGGATAGTTACTTGATCGAAATTACTGCTGATATCTTAACACGTAAAGATGATTTAGGCACTGGTAAACCTATTGTTGATGTTATCCTCGATCGTGCTGGAAATAAAGGTACTGGTAAGTGGTCATCACAGAGTGCACTTGAATTAGGTGTTCCTCAGTCAGTTATTTCTGAATCTGTTTATGCACGTTACATTTCAGCAATGAAAGAAGAACGTGTTGAAGCAAGTAAAGTTTTACCTAAACCAGAAGTTAAATTAGGTGAATTAGATAAAAAAGAATTAATTGAAAAAATTCGTGAAGCATTATACTTTAGTAAAATCATGAGTTATGCACAAGGATTTGAACAATTACGTGTTGCCTCAGAACATTATGAATGGGATTTAAACTTTGGTGATATGGCTAAGATTTGGCGTGCTGGATGTATCATTCGTGCCCGTTTCTTACAAAATATTACTGACGCATTTGACGAAAAAGCTGATTTAAATAACATCTTATTAGATGGTTACTTCAAAGATATTGTTAAAAAATATCAAGAATCAGTTCGAGATATCGTTGGTATTGCTGTTAAAGCTGGTATTCCAGTTCCTGGATTCAGTGCAGCAATTACGTATTACGATCAATACCGTTCAGAAGTTTTACCTGCTAATTTAATTCAAGCACAACGTGATTACTTTGGTGCTCATACGTATGAACGTACTGATAAACCAGGTTCATTCCACTATACTTGGTATACTGAACAATAAAAAAAGTTAATAAATATACTAAAAAAGGCTATCTAACAACGATTTAAAAGTTGTTAGATAGGCCTTTTTTTCTTTTGGTTACGCTTTTGGTTACGTTTGAGTTAAGTATCTAAATATTGTAATAGTTTTGAAGTTACTGTTATATAGATTTGGGTAATCCTTACATTGGAATGACCAAGTAGATCTTCAATGCTGTTAAAGGAGGTACCGACTCCATGTAAAATTAACAAACACAAAATTGTTATCACTCTTTAAAAATTAACGTTGATATCCTAAATTTGGAGAAGTGACTTTTCCAGTAGATTTATTGACGTCAAATTCTACCATGTGTGTTTCAGTATCGAAGACGGATACAATATATTTATTACCTTTATCTAAAGTATCGCTTGATTTAACTTTTGGTTCCCAGTCGCTTGTCTCATTATTGAATGATTTAAAATAGCTTAAAGCAAGTGATTCAGCTTTTGATTGCGTCATCTTAGTTGATGTAGATGAACTTGTAGATTTTTCAGTGGTAGTAACGTTATTTTTCTCAGCCTCAATACTAGAAGAGCTTGCGGCAATAGAACTTTCAGCTGCGGTAATTGAAGAACTTGCAGCTGAGATGCTAGATGCTTGAGCAGATGATTCTGATGATGCTTTACTTTCGGAAGTTGCTTTTTTTATGGACTCTTTCTTACTTGATTCCTTTTTAGCTTTTATAATACTAGATGATGCAGCCTCAGAAGATGAAGAATCCTTACTTGTATTCTTGCTATTCCCACATGCAGTTAGTGAAAGTAGTGTGATGGCAGTAATCCCGACTATTGTTATTTTTTTATTCATAACACAAATTCCTCCAAATATTTTTATAGTAAAAAGCGAGCAGTGGGAATTGAACCCACTCGAAGTATCTATACGCCCGTTATCTATTTGTTTAATTTAGTGTACTAGTACCATCCCTATAATTAAGAGTAACACCGGCCTCTACATTAAAAATGTAAGTATTGAATTTAATTGAGGAGCTACCAATAGATTGAGCTTCCATTTGTACGCCACGAGCAAGAAGTTCATCTCCTCTGAATATTGGAGTAACGCGGTATCTAATATAGTTATTAGGATGTTCTTTAAGGTAAGTAGCTATATCCATTTCATGGGCAAGCATTTCAGGTGCATTCAGTTCACGAGTACCCGTAATTAAATTCTTTGGATTATTGTTCTGACCTGATAATTGATAACCAATTAAATGGCTACGATTATATAACCATCCGTTACTAATACGTTTATTTTTCCAGCCAGTAGGGTTCCAAGTTAACCCTTCGCGTTTCGCGGTAGGCATTAAAGATTTACTTAACATTGCATTGGCGGTTCCAGCACGATTCAGAGAATCTAGGTTGCTGTACGCTTCCCAAGTACCTTTACTAGTAGATAGGGTGCTTTCGCTGAAAGTAGGAATATTATTATTAACTTCTATTTCAGATTTATCACTATAGTTTAGAGATGATAAATCAAGTGTCTTAGATTTTTTAGTTGTTTCTTTTTTTGAAGAATCTTTACTATCATATTTAGCTAACTTATTTTTTAATTCTTTGATTTCTTTGTTAAGTTTGTCTAATTTCACTTGTTCTTTATCAACTTTATTATTAATTTCTTCTGCTTGCTTTTTGGCAGTATAGTCGTAAGTAACATGTGAATCAGATTTTGCTAAAACGGTAGTCGTGTTACTGATACCAATAAAAGTGAATGATAAAATTAGAACACGTATTAATAAATGATTAGTTGATTTCATTATTTTTTCGCCTTTCTATATCCAGCATCTTGAGCGGCTTGTTCTGTTTGGAAAGTAATCGCATTTGATTTACTCATTTTATAACCAGTTTGACCGGGAGTATGGTAAATTTTAGAATTAGTATTACCGATGATGGATCCTCCGCCAGTAGTAACAGAATCTGCGTTAGATGAATCCGTAGATGTAGAATTATTTTCTTTTTGAACGCTGTTAAAATGTTCTTGTTCTTTTTTTGCAGCTAGTCTTTGAGAACTTTCAGATTTAGATTTAGCTTTAGATTCACTTTCTTTTTCAGAAGTGGCTTTAGATTCTTTCTCATTTAATTTTTTACTCAATGATTCAGCTTCAGATTCTTTTGAAGAAACTTCTTTTTTTATAGATTCATATTTTGACTCTGCCTTTTTCTTATCGGCAGAGCCAACTTTTGTTACGGTAGTAAGGGGCGATTGTTTTTTAGTTGGTTCGGCCTGACTAGTCATCCCAATGCCTACAAGTGAAATGATCAGTACAGCAGTAGGGTACCAAACCCGTTTCTTGATTTTAGTGTATATATTTGGATTTTTAGTTTTTGTCATAAATCTTTTAACTGTGTAGTAAATAATAAAATATATTGAAATAAAAAAAATAAGTGCAAATAAAACGTTCATAATACGTGTTCCTCCAAAGATTTTTGTAATGTAAAATAAGCAATAAAAATTGTCTCAGTAATAAAAGTTATGTTGGTAATCTTTTTAAGACAGAAAGCTTGATTGGGCGGAACTAGATTCTTTGACACTAGCATTTCTACTTGAAGAAGGTGCAGTGATACCAATTAGAACGAGTAAAATAAATGAGATTAGGAAACTAAATAATATTAATTTTCTTGCATGATTAGTATCCTTTTTGTTAATTTTTGCGATAATAAATTTAATAACATATACCAAAAATGTGATAAAAGTAGTAATAAATAAGAGAGCGAAAAAGATACTCATGTGGAAAATCCTCCAGAAATAATATTTTTAGTGAAATATTGCGTAATTAGATTATGATGGACATACTCTATATCAATACAATTTTACTATTAAACTTTATAATAGTATATGAAAATAATTATTAGATGAACGTTATGAATATGTCACATTGGGATTAACGTTAAGACGTTAGTTTATGGATATGAAAGAAAAATTAGGCTGAAAAAATCTATTGAATCCCGAAAATATAAAGAATTATTTGTATAAAAATAGAGTGGATTTTCCCACTCTATAAAAAGGCTAATTTTTGGAGTCACTACTGTTTAGAACTAAAATAAAATCGGTTTGGATAGCATCGCCTAAAACAAAATCATGTTGGCTATGTTTTGTTAAGCCTTGTTTTTCATAAAAGGAGAGGGCAGGTTTATTATGTTCCCAAACTCCCAACCAAAGTTGATCTTTTTTAAATTCTTTGGCAACCTCTTTAGATTTTTCAAATAGAAGTTGACCTAATCCCATTTTTTTGTGATTTTTGCGAATGTAAATTCGTTGGATTTCTAAGCCGTTCGGAAAGTCATCTTCAGTTTGTGCGTCGTTAATATTTAATTTTAAATATCCAGTTAACTCATCATTAACATGTACGAAGTAAAAGAATGCATTTGGATCATTTAATTCACTCGTTAATTGTGGTAAAGAATA
Organism: Dellaglioa sp. CoH-57-MRSF-19; assembly: GCF_056781975.1. Next base: position 278,614 of record NZ_JBXAXW010000002.1, on the reverse strand, counting down.
AGCGGTATCCAAAAAATCTTGTAAATCTTTTGGATCGTTATCTGCAGCGAAAGTATCAGTAAAAGTTTCAATGCTAATCTTTTGTAATATTTCTAAGTCATTAATTGTGCAAAGTGTGATAATAGGTGTCATCGCTTTTTCTCCTTATATGTAATCTAAAATACTTATAGTAATAGTAGCCTAAAGCTGAAAAATAAACAAATATTAAAATAATATAGCATAATCCTTGACTCTGAGTGCACTCCAAGTGTTTAACTTAGTATATTAAATAAAAAGGGAGCGATTTAAATGAATACAGTTACATTAAATAATGGAGTGAAAATGCCACAACTAGGTTTTGGCGTGTATCAAATTCCTTTAGAAGAAACTGCAGAGGCAGTTTATCAAGCGATTAAAGTAGGATATCGATTACTAGATACAGCGATTGCCTATGGAAACGAAGTTGAAACTGGGGAAGCTATCCAAAGAGCGATCACTGAAGGATTAGTGACACGAGAAGAGTTGTTTGTCACAACCAAATTATTTATCCAACATGTTGGTGAAGAAAAGGCGATGAAGGCAATTGATGAATCACTAGAAAGAATGCAGTTAGATTATCTAGACTTATTCTTGATTCACCAACCATACGGTGATGTATATGGTGCTTGGCGCGCTTTAGCTACCGCACAATCTGCTGGGAAAATACGTGCTATTGGGGTGTCTAACTTTGATATCGGAAAATTAATAGAATTCTCTCATATGAATGGTGTGGCTAAAGTTCAAGTTAACCAAATAGAAGTGAACCCATGGAATCAACGTTTAACGGATGAAGCCTATCATGAAAAATTAAGCATTCAAATGGAAGCATGGGCACCTTTTGCTGAAGGCCGGTTAGACTTATTTAAAAATGAAACATTGTCAAAAATTGGTAAACAATACGGTAAATCAGTTGGACAAGTTATTCTAAAATGGTTAATGCAACGTGGTATTGTAGCACTTGCTAAATCTGTGAGACCGGAACGAATGGCAGAAAATATCGACATATTTGATTTTGAATTAACAGTGGAAGACATGGCAACTATTACTGCCTTAGACAAACAAGAATCTGCCTTCTTTGATCATAATGATCCAGAAAGAGTTGAACGGTTCATGGAATTATTGTCATAAATTACCTGAAGTAAAGTTATTTTGCCAATGGTAAATAAAATATAAGTATAAGTATATAACGGAAAAGAAGCATTTGGGATAATTTTATCTATTTGAAGTGGAACCCCCTAAGTTGGAGAAAAATCTAACTTAAGGGGTTTTATTGTGTTCTTAGTTGAAATAAAGGAAAAAACTTTAATAGTTAACCAATGAGGTAGTATGGAATAAGATAATCCGTAACTATTTTTTAAGACGCTAAGGTATAATTTCGATATTCTAATATCCTAACTTAACGGCACACTTAGAAAATATAATGTGGTTTGGTGGAATTATTTTGTCAGAGAATAAAACCTTTTCATATAAGGTTTTTGAAGAAGTTATTTTGAGTATGCTGAATGGAGAAATCCGTGTTAACGTTGTAAAAGAAATTGAAATGGCAAAATTTATAATTGAATTATCGGTTTTACTGATTAAAGCTGCTGGTATCGAATAACTAATTCCAATTTTTAGTTTTCATTTTAATAAAGCGTTAATGATATATTTTTTAAAGTTAACGGTTTGTTATATTAATTTTATTACTCTTTTAGTTAATAATATATTAAAAAAACGGTTAAAAAGTGCTTGAATACCTATATGAGTTGAGCAGTGCAAAGTGTATGCAAGAATATCATTTAATGGTAGAATAAGAAAAGTAAGATATCGGTTAAAAATTGTGTGTATATGGATGAGAAAATAAAATAAAACTAACAGGAGATCATGAAAATATGAGTCGTATTCTAATAATTGAAGATGAAAAAAATTTAGCGCGCTTTGTTGAATTAGAATTACAACATGAAGGATTTGAAACTGAGGTTCATTTTGATGGGCGAACGGGTCTAGAAGCTGCTTTAAATGAAGATTGGGATTCAATTCTACTTGATTTAATGTTACCTGAATTAAATGGTCTTGAGGTTTGTCGCCGTGTACGACAAGTTAAAAATACACCAATCATTATGATGACGGCTCGTGATTCAGTTATTGACCGCGTATCTGGCTTAGACCATGGAGCAGATGATTATATTGTTAAACCATTTGCAATCGAAGAATTATTGGCGCGTTTACGTGCATTGTTACGTCGTATTGATATAGAGGGTGAACAAAATGTTGCAAAACAGACAACTGTCACTTACCGTGATTTAACAATTGAAAAAGAAAATCGTGTTGTTCGTCGTGATGAAGAAGTTATTGAGCTAACCAAACGTGAATATGAACTACTTTTAGCTTTAATGGAAAGTGTTAATGTTGTTTTAGCTAGAGATGTTTTATTAGCTAAAGTTTGGGGATATGAATCAGAAGTTGAAACAAACGTTGTGGATGTTTATATTCGTTACTTACGAAATAAAATAGATCGTAGCGGTGAAGAAAGTTATATTCAAACGGTCAGAGGAACAGGGTACGTAATGAGATCATGAGAAAAAAAATAACCCAGCATCCAAAAGAAGTAAGACGTATGTCACTTAAATGGAAATGGGCATTAGGAACGGCAATAGGTGTTTTACTTATATTTGCCGTTTTTTCTGCGCTTATTTTTCAGAGTTTTAGTGGCGTTTTATTAGATAAAGAAAAAAAAGATGTACAAGATACTTTAAGAACGGTGACGCAACAGTTAAGTCGTGAGAATCAAGACTTAACAATTTCAAGTACTGCACAACATTTAAAACCGATAAATGCAGATTCTCGACCAGATAAAGACGAAAATAACTTGTACTCAAATGCAGTAATTGTTAATTTATCAAGAGAAAATATTGCAGTAGGTGTTTATAATTTGAAGCAACAAGAAGTTTTTGCTTCAAGAAATTTAAACGTACCATTTGTTAAAAAAAATAAAATGACGTTTACTAGCCAAACAATTGATGGCGCAAATGGATATGTTGCTAGAAGAGCTATTTATTCATCTAAAACTGGCAAAAAAATCGGGTATGCACAAGTAACTAATGCTTTAGAAAATTACCATAAAATTAGTAATAAATTAATTCTAATTTTTATTGTTTTAATTATTACGGCAACCTTTGGTAGTGCTATATTAGGGTATATCCTGGCATCTTGGTTACTGAGACCGATTGAAGTAGTGAACGAAACTATTGATATTATTAATGAAGGCGAAACACCAATTGGACATGTACGTGTCCCAGATATGCATAGAAATGATGAGTTATCTGATTTGGCGGACTTGTTCAATAGTATGCTAGATAGGATGGAGCGCTACGTTGATCAACAGCAACAATTTGTTGAAGATGTCTCACATGAGTTAAGAACCCCTGTAGCAATAATTCAAGGTCATATGGAATTATTGAACAGGTGGGGTAAAGATGATCCGGCAGTTCTAGCGGAGTCGATTGAAGCATCTTTGCAAGAAATTAATCGTATGAAGAGTTTAGTTCAAGAAATGCTTGATTTATCAAGAGCTGAACAAGTAGAGATGACATTTAAAAATGAGTTAGTTGATGTCCGATTAGTTGTTTTACAAATTTTCAATGATTTTAAAATGATACATCCCGATTTTACGTTTATTTTAGATGAAGATTTTAATGGAGAAAGTTTGGTAAAAATATCGCATAATCACTTAGAACAAGTTTTAATTATTCTAATGGATAATGCCGTTAAATATTCAGAAACAAGAAAAGAAATTCATATTTCAGCATCAAAAGATATGAAAATGGTTCAAATTGCTATTCAAGATTTTGGTGAAGGAATTTCTAAAGATGACTTAAAAAATGTTTTTAATCGCTTCTATCGCGTTGATAAAGCTAGAAGTCGTGATAAAGGCGGTAATGGTCTTGGATTATCAATCGCACAAAAACTCATTATGGGTTATAAAGGAACATTAGTGGTAGAAAGTGTTGAGAAGCGTGGTTCAATATTCAGAATTTCGTTGCCTCTAGCTACTACTAAACCAACCGAAAAGATAAGAAGAGACTAGTGTTGAAATGCAATACAAAAATTTAGACAGTATAATAAAAAAAGCTTACCATTCTTAGAGCAATTCTAAGAATGGTAAGCTTTTTTTAATGGTTAATCTTTATTTGCGGTTTTGTTTACCAGCATTACGATTACGATTATTTTTTGCTACATTTGAAAGATTATCTTCAACATTATCAATTGTTTGTTCCACTGTTTCTTCAACAGCATCAATTGTTGAACGTTCTCTAACAATTGGTGGGTTCTTAGCAAGTTCAGCTTGAATTTCGCGACGAATCTTAGGACGCATTAACATAATTATAAATGTTTGAACACAAGCGAAGAGGCCACCGATGAAGAAGTAGAGACCAATACCTGCTGGCGCACTCATTGTAACAAAGACCATCATAACTGGACTAGCAATTAACATTGTTTGCATTGTTTTCTTTTGTTCTGGCGGAATGCCAATTGTTGAAATGAATCCTTGACCCAAATACACAATGAAACATAGCACAGTAAAGATAATTGATGGTGTACCTAATTTAATGCTAAAGAAGACAGCATCCTTTAATTCTGAAGAATATAAGATTGCAGCGTATAGCGCAGCAAAAATTGGCATTTGAACTAATAATGGTAGGCAGCCAATTCCGCCAGTCATGCTGACGTTGTTATCTTTATAAAGTGCCATCATTTCTTGACTGATAGCTGCTTTTTCTTCTGAACTTTTAGCATTTTTTTGTCGTTCTTGAATGACTTTTAATTGTGGTTGAATCGAACCCATTTTTTCTTGTTGAACGGTCGCTTTTTTCGATTGATTAATCATCATTGGCATAAGTGCCAAGCGAATGACGATTGAGATAACGATAATTGCTAGACCGTAGTTGTTACCTAGATGAGCGGATAACCAGTCAAGCAATCCCTGAGTTGGTTTTGCTAAATAGTCGTAAACCATCCCAAAAGGATTACCATTCTTGTCTCTGCGGACGCATCCCGATAGGAACAGGACAAGCGCCATGAATATTGGGAGCATTGTTAAACGTTTAATCTTTTTCATTAATATATTTTCCCCTCTTAAAGTGACTATATCGATTACTATACTTTAAATATAGGGGGATTTCAATGGGCTATAAATAAATCGTAATTAGTAAATAACGGTAAAGGCAGTCGGCATATAATTAGTTAAGGAGGTTTCTTTATAATCAGTCACCTTACCGGCTGGTGTAGGTGAATTTTTAACTTTTTGAATAAATTTTTCTAATTGGGTATTATCTGAACTACTTGCTTTAATTGTGACGCTGTCATCAAAATTATTTTGTACTGACCCGTAGATGCCTAGATCATCGGCTAATCTCTTCGTCGTATATCTGAAGCCAACACCCTGCACGCGACCAAAAACAGTTATTTGAATAGCACTCATAATGTAATCCCTCCATATTATAAAGTAGATATAGGCATTTATTGCTTTCATTATAACTGGAAAAGATGATAATGACCAACTAATGCTATTTTAAATATGCTATAATTATTTCCAATAGTAAGAGGGGTACATTTATGGAAAAAATTAATTCAACACAGAATGCTAAGATTAAATACTGGAAAAAATTACAAACTAAAAAAGGTCGTAAAAAGGAAAATAAATACCTTTTAGAAGGCTGGCATTTAGTTAAAGAAGCACTCATGGCAAACACAAAAATTGAATATTTGCTTGTTACTAATGATTTTAGATATTTTGATGAAATAGCCGATACGACAATTGAGCAAGTAGAAATCTCATCTGAAGTTAGTTTATATCTTGCTGACACGAGTACGCCACAAGGTATTTACGCGGTAACTGAGATGGAAGAAAATCAACAATTATCAGTTGACCATTTAACTGGTGGCTGGTTAATGCTAGATGGTGTTCAAGATCCAGGAAATATTGGAACAATGGTTAGAACTGCCGATGCTGCCGGTTTAACAGGTGTCATTTTTGGTGAGGGTAGTGCAGATAGTCATCATCCTAAAGTTTTACGTTCGATGCAGGGAAGCCAATTTCATGTTCAATTAGTGGATGCCGATTTAATGGAAGTTACTACCTTATTCAAAGAAAATAATATTGCTATTTATGGTTCTGAATTAAATGAAGATGCACTTAGTTATCGTGAGATTTCTGCTACAGATAATTTTGGTTTAATTATGGGAAATGAAGGTAACGGGATGCGTAATGACCTGTTAAATGAAACGGATGCTAATTTATATATTCCAATTAAAGGTCGTGCTGAATCGTTAAATGTCGCTATTGCTGCAGGTGTACTAATGTTTCATCTTAAAGCTTAATTATGATATTTGGTGAAATTATTACGATTTACTAAAGATAACTGATTGCGCTTGCAATAGGTGCTCAATCAGTTATGATGGAGATAGGAAAAAATATTTTGGGGGCGTACTAGTATATGAAAAAAGATTCGTATCTTGATGATGAATTATATATGAGTTATGTTGGAGACCTTTTGGCAAAACCAGAAGTTCAAAGATTAAGTGAATATACACAACATCATTTTTCTACTCGATTAGAACATTCAATCTCAGTTTCCTATGACAGTTATCGTATCGCTAAAAGATTACATTTAAATGCAAAAGCAACGGCAAGGGCCGGATTATTACATGATTTATTTTACTACGATTGGCGTACAACTAAATTCGATCGCGGTACACATGCTTGGATTCATCCGCGTATCGCTATTAGAAATGCAGAGAAGTTAACGACATTATCTGATTTAGAAAAAGATATCATCATGAAACATATGTGGGGTGCTACTGTTGCACCACCTAAATATCCAGAGGGATATATTGTAACCATGGTTGATAAATATGAAGCAACAAGTGAAGTTTCATCACCGTTAAAAAATAAATCAAAACATAGCTTTCAGCAATTAATTGCAATTTTAAAATAGTTTTAAAAAGGATAGGCCTACAGGCTTATCCTTTTTGTTTTTTCGAAAACGAACCAATTTGTTTACTTTTTGTTAGTTAATGATAAAATATAGTAATAAAGTAACTGAGGAGGGGTTAATTATGCAAGTTGTTCAAGAAAAAACAAATTATGAAATGTGTCCTAAATTTGAAAAAACTTTTTCAATATTAGGTAAAAAATGGAACGGTTTAATTATTAACGTTTTATTGGATGAAGGACCTCAACGATTTAAAGAATTAGCTCAAAAGGTTGATAAATGCAGTGACCGTGTATTAGTTGAACGTTTAAAAGAACTTGAAGATACTAATATTATCTCAAGAGTCGCCATCGGTGAAACTAGTCGTAGTTTTTATGAGCTTACTGAACAAGGAAAAGACATGAAAAATATGATGGATAGCGTCCATACATGGTCAGAAAAGTGGTATACACTTAAAGATTGCGAGTAAGACTTGACGATAGGCTTTGATACCTTTAAACTATGAATATAGAATAAAGGCTTAGACAGAAAATAGTAGATATTTTTCTTGGATTTAAAGGGATGGTTAGCTAGACTGAAACTAACCAATAAATAAAATATTGAATTCACTTCTAGAGCTGTTAATTAATGTAGGCTAACTTAAATCATGCAATTAACCGGTTAATGGCCGTTATCATTTTGAGTGTTTGGGAATTTGTATTCTCAAAAACAAGGGTGGTACCGCGAGACCTCGTCCCTTTTTAGGACGGGGTCTTTTTGTGTCTAAAATCTATCAAAACAACTAATAAAGGAGTCGATATTAATGGATTTAAAAGAGAAATTACTTGAGTTACAAGAAAAAGGCTTGAAACAAATTCGTGAATCAGAGGATCTAAAACAAATTAATGCTATTCGTGTTAATTTACTTGGAAAAAAAGGACCAATCACAGAAGTTTTAAGAGGTATGAAGGAATTATCAGCCGAAGAACGACCTAAAATTGGTAGCTTTTCTAATACCATTAAAAATGAGTTAGCTGAAGCTATTCGTGTGAAAAATGAAGAACTTGAAATTAAAATGACTGCTAAAAAGTTGGAAAAAGAAAAAATCGATGTAACGCTACCAGGTGCCCAAATTCAATTAGGGCAGCCACATGTTATTATGCAAGTGATTGAAGAATTGGAAGAGCTCTTTTTGGGTATGGGGTATCAAGTTGTTTCAGGTCCAGAAATAGAAGAAGACCATTACAATTTTGAAATGTTGAACTTACCTGCGGATCATCCCGCTCGTGATATGCAAGATACATTTTATATTACAAAAGAATTATTAATGAGAACACAAACATCACCCGTTCAAGCAAGGACAATGGAAACACATGATTTTTCAAAAGGACCATTAAAAATGGTTTCACCTGGTAAAGTTTATCGACGTGATACAGATGATGCAACGCATTCACATCAATTTCACCAGTTCGAAGGGTTAGTAATCGACAAACATATTACGATGGCAGACTTAAAGGGAACGATTGAACTGATTGCTAAAACAATTTTTGGAGAAGAACAAGAAATTCGGTTACGACCAAGTTACTTCCCATTTACGGAACCGTCAGTTGAAGTCGATGTGACCTGTTTTAAATGTGCGGGTAAAGGGTGCTCAATCTGTAAATACACAGGCTGGTTAGAAGTTTTAGGCGCTGGAATGGTACATCCTAATGTATTAAGAATGGCCGGTGTCGACCCTGAAGTATACGGTGGTTTTGCCTTTGGTTTAGGACCAGATCGTTTTGCGATGCTTAAATATAGTATCGACGATATTCGTCATTTTTATTTAAACGATAATCGATTCCTGTCACAATTTACGAAAAGAGGTTAGAGATAATGAAAGTATCTAAAAATTGGTTGAATGAATATTTAACATTAGAAATTGAACCTGAAATTATTGCTGAAAAAATAGCTCGTACAGCCGTTGAAATTGATAGCGTTGAACGTCCTTCTGAAGGACTTAAAAAAATTGTTGTTGGATATGTTGATAGTTTGGTACCACATCCAGACTCTGATCATTTAAATATCTGCCAAGTTGATGTTGGTGAAGGATCTCTTAGTCAAATCGTTTGTGGCGCACCTAATATTGCCGCAGGGCAAAAAGTTATTGTTGCATTACCCAATTCTAGAATTGCTGATAATGTTAAAATCAAACGTGGTAAAATGCGCGGACAAGCTTCTGAAGGTATGATTTGTGCATTACAAGAAATTGGATTTTCAGATAGTGTCGTGCCTAAAGAATTTGTAGAAGGTATCTACGTAATGCCAGAAAATGCAATTCCTGGTGAATCAGTCTTTGATTACTTAGGTATGAATGATGACATTATTGATATTGATGTGACACCAAATCGTGCTGATATGTTAAGTATGCGTGGGGTAGCACATGAACTATCTGCTGACTATGATGTTCCGGCAACATTTAAGCATCCAGAATTGAAAGAAACATCTACTGAAAAAATTGAAGATTACATTTCTTTATCGTTGCCTGATAAAACGTTAGCACCCACATATTCGATGCGCGTGATTAAAGATTTAACAATTAAAGCAAGTCCAATGTGGTTACAAATTCGTCTTTGGAACGCAGGCGTTAGACCTATTAATAATGTCGTTGATGTGACCAATTATATATTGATGGATTATGGTCAACCATTACATGCCTTTGATTATAATAAATTGGGAAGTAAAGATATTTTAGTAAGAACAGCTATTGCTGGCGAAAAGATTACAACACTAGATAGCGAAGAACGTGAATTAAAAGAAAAAGATATTGTGATTACAAATGGTAAAACACCGATTGCTATTGCTGGGACAATGGGTGGCGAATCAACACAAATAACCGACGAAACTGTGACAGTTGCGATTGAATCTGCAGTATTTAACAATTCAATGGTTAGAAAAACAGCACGCACACATGGTATTCATAGTGAAGCCTCAATGCGATTTGAACGTGGTATTAACGTTGAAACAGTACAAGAAGCACTTGATGCAGCAGCAGAGTTAATCGCTAATTTAGGTGATGGAACAGTTGTGTCGGGTACGGCAAGTGCAAGTAAGCTAGAAGCAGAGTCAACTTTTGTTGATACAACGGTGGCACATATTAATGGTGTACTTGGGACTGAATTATCAGAATCTGAAATCACTAAATTATTTAAACAATTAGGATTTACGGTTGTAAATCGCGATGGTACTTTAAATGTTGAAGTTCCTGCAAGACGTTGGGATATTAGTATTGAAGCAGATTTAGTAGAAGAAATCGCGCGTATTTATGGATACGATAATATTCCTTCTACACTACCAACTGGCAAAATGACTCCTGGTAAATATACTTATAAACAAAAAATGATTAAACAGGCGCGTCATATTTTGGAATCAGCTGGGTTATCTGAAGTTATTAGTTATGGATTAACAACGGAAGAAAAAGCTGGTAAATTTATTTTTGAAGAAAAAGATGTTTTTACGACAAATTTAATGTTCCCAATGAGCTCAGAACGAACAACAACAAGAATGAACTTAATCAGCGGGTTATTAGATGATTTAGCGTACAATGAAGCACGAAAATCTGACAATCTTGCTTTCTATGAACAAGGAAGAGTCTTTTTCCGCAGTGAGGGCGAAGAGCGACCTACTGAAATTGAACATATTGCAGGTGCAATGACAGGATTATTTAAACTTGCAAATTGGCAAAATGAAAAACAACCTGTTGATTTCTTCATGATTAAAGGTGTTGTTGAACAATTATTAACACAATTAGAATTAGTTGATGATGTTACTTATGTATCTTCTGAAAGTCATGAAGATATGCATCCAGGACGAACAGCTGATATCTATTTAAAAGATGAATTAATTGGTTTTGTCGGCCAAGTACATCCTAATTCAGCTAAAGAATTTAATTTAAAGGAAACATACGTTTTCGAATTAGATCTTCAAAAATTAGTTGATGCGAAAAAAGCAGACCGATTATTTGCGCCTATTTCTAAATTCCCATCAGTTACTCGTGATGTGGCCCTCCTAGTTGCTAATGATATAGCTAACAGTGAGATTGAAGCGTTAATTAAAAAACAAGGTGGAAAGTCTTTAATTGATGTTCATTTATTTGATCTTTATCAAGGATCTCATATTGAAAATGGCATGAAATCCCTTGCTTATACGTTAACTTATCAAGATATTACAAAAACTTTGGTTGAAGAAGATGTCACAAATGATTTTAACCGTGTTATCGAAGCTTTAAAAGAGACGCTTAGGGCTGATATTCGATAATTTAGGACGCAGCTTAATAATACTTATTATTAAGCGTGAGGAGGTTAAACAATGAAAAAAGATGATACATCTCCAGAATTACCGCCAGAGAATAATAAAAACCAGGCTAAGAAAATTATTGCAGGGGTCATTGCATTATTATGTATATTACTACTGACAATATTGTTTATGACCTATAGATATATCAAGGCATCTTTAGATCCACTAGATAAAAATAATAATAAAATTGAACAAGTTTATATTCCAATTGGATCAAGTACAAAACAAATTGGAACAATTTTAGAAAAAAATAAAATTATTAAAAGTGGTACGGTGTATACGTACTATGTCAAGCAAAAAAAGGTGTCACAATTTAAGGGCGGCTACTATCAACTTAAGGCATCTATGAGTTTGGATAAAATTGCTTGGACACTTCAACAAGGTGGAAGTAGTGAGCCTATACAAAATAAATTAGCGAAAGTATTAGTTGGTGAGGGAACAACAATTAACCAAATCGGTAAATCCATTTCAAAAGAAACAAATTTTTCATATAATGATTTTATTAAATTAATGAAAAATAAAACTTTTTTGGATTACTTAGATAAAAAATATCCAGATCTTTTAGATACCACTATGGCATCTAAAAACGTGAGATATCCTTTAGAAGGTTATTTGTTCCCAGCTACGTATACTGTTTATAAAAAAACAACGTTAAAAAATCTTGTTGAGCAAATGATTGTTAAAGCAAATGATGAATTATCGCCTTATTATGCAACAATAAAAAAACAAAAATTAACAGTACAAGAGGTCATTTCTCTCGCTTCATTAGTTGAAAAAGAGACGGAAAACCATAAAGATCGTCAAAAAATTGCCGGTGTTTATTTCAATCGAATTGCATCAGAAATAACGTTACAATCAAAAATATCAGTTAGTTATGCGCTAAATATACCGCAAAAAGATTTAACGTCAGCTGATTATTACGTGGATAAACCATATAATTTGTACGTTTATAAAGGATATGGACCTGGTCCATTTAACAATGCTAGTTTAGATTCTATCCAGGCTGTTTTGACACCATTGGACAGAAAGAAAGGTAATTTCTATTTTATTTTCAATTCAAATTCTAAAAAAATAGAATATTCTAAAACGTATGAATATTACCAAGCATTTTCACCTATGACACAGGCTGATAATGATTATGTTCAATAATCCACGCAACCGGTTTACAATCACAAAATTAAATGTTAACCTGATAGGCATATTGAACTTATTAATTTTAAGAGGAGTAAGTGATGGCAGAAGATAAAGTATATCCAATGACCGTAGACGGTAAAGTTAAACTTGAAGAAGAACTTGAAACATTAAAAACAAAAACGCGTGCAGAAATTATTAATCGTATTAAGATTGCACGTAGTTATGGCGATTTATCAGAAAATTCAGAATATGAATCAGCTAAAGATGAACAAAGTTTTGTTGAAGGCCGAGTTAAAACAATTGAACATATGCTCCATTATGCAGAAATTATTGATAACGCTGGTGTAGATGCTGACGAAGTTTCTGTTGGTAAAACAGTTTCATTTATGGAACCTGGTGAAGAGGAAGAAACATACACGATTGTTGGTGCGGCAGAAGCTGACCCAATGTCTGGTAAAATTTCAAATGAATCACCAATCGCTAAAGGATTAGTTGGCCATAAATTAAATGAAACAGTAACAATTGAAACACCAAATGGTAATTTTGAAGTCAAAATTACCGATGTTAAAGATAATTTATAAAAGCTAAATATAAAAGATTAAGTTGCAAATCATTTGTTACTTAGTCTTTTTTTATTAAATTAAGTAGGTGAGATAAGTTGAAAAAGAATTTTGCAATAATCGGTTTAGGTCGATTTGGTGCGAGTGTTTGCGAAACGTTGATTGAGTATGGGCAAGAAGTTTTAGTTATTGATAGGGATGAAGCTCGTGTAAATGATTATATGGATATTGCAACACATGCTGTTGTTGCCGATGCACAAGATGATGAAGCTTTAAAATCAATCGGTATTCGTAATTTTGATCATGTGATTGTCGCAATTGGTGAAGATATTCAAGCAAGTATCTTAGTCACATTGATGGTTAAAGAATTAGGTGTTCCTGTCGTAACGGCTAAAGCATTGAATAAATATCACGCTCGTGTACTCCAAAAGGTTGGGGCAGATCATATTGTTCATCCTGAACGAGATATGGGAATCAAGTTGGGTAGGGCATTAAGTTCTAATCATTTGTTAGATTACTTAGATTTAGATGATGATTACCGATTGGCAGAAATTGATATGACAGATCCGAGATATGTTAATAAGACATTAGATGAATTAAATTTCAGATCAACATTTAATTTAAATGTAATCAGTATTAGACGTGGTAAAGAAATGATTATTTCACCATTAGCAGATCAAATTATTTTACCAAATGATCAGGTACTGATTATTGGTGAAACAAAAGCTGTCACAGAATTTGATGAAAAAATGAACAAGACTAAATAAAAGGACAAGATTGCATATTGCAATCTTGTCCTTTTGTATTATACAAAAACTATTTAATCAATCTTTTTGTGTGAACGATAATTGGCTTAATAAGTATCAAGAGAATAGCCAAAATTGAGACGATCAAACCAATACCCATGTATGGTGGCCAATAGATAAGTTTAACGGTATGATTTCCCTTAGCAACTTTAAAGCTGAGAAAAGTATTCAATGATTTATTAGTTGCTACGGATTTACCATCAACTTTAACATGCCAACCTTTACTGTATGGAATCGTTGTAAAGACGACTTGATGATTACGTTTAACTGATATTGAACCTGTGATTGAATGTTGATTGTATTTTGTAACGTTTAATTCACTAGATTTTAGTTGCTTAATTTGGGATTTAAATGAATTAACATTCATTTGATAAAGCGTAAAGTTTTCTAAGAAAAGGGTTCTTTTCTTTAATTTAGCTGTCAGAACTATTTTTTTACCTTTATTATTGGATGCAATATTAACAACAACTGTATTTCGATACGTTTTATATTGTTTTAATTCGTGACCATTTAATTTAAATAAAACATTATCAGTACTTAATCCTGAACCTAAGGTTAAATAATAAGCATCGTTTGTTGTTGGTGTGTATGTGAAAGTGACTAGTCCAGATTTATTTAGTTTCGTTTTTGTTAGAATAGAATTTGTTAAATTAATTTGTGAACCAACGTTATCAAAATTGACAGTATTAAAATTAATTGGTGTAAATAAAGCATCGTTATTAATACCGGTTAGAGCAGATAACCAATCAGACTGATATCTTAATGGGTTAGTTGTTTTATTCTTGTTTGTCAATATAGTATCATTTGCTGCATAGCCAATTGATAAAGCATACGGATTTTTAACCGTTTCAGTTAACGAGTTATTTGAGACAGGTCTATAGTAAGCTGTATCAGGTTTTTCAGTTAGTGGTGTCAATGTTTCTAACTGTGTGTCCAATGCCTTAGAAGTCCGTAATTGTTTTGGTGTAAAAACGTACTTCATATTTAATAGGGCATCTGTTACCAAGGTACCATTTGAGTAAGTGACATAATTATCACCATCAGGTTGTCCTATCTTACCGTAAAAAGTTGGGATTGATTTTGAAAAAGCAGAACTAAAATGGGAACCGCTGAAAAAATCAGCTGACATGGCATCATTTTTAGTCCGACTGTATGTTTGTGCGACACGATAGAAAGAATTATCAATTTTTTTTAACGATTTACTTTCAGTTGCTAGGGCAGTCGTTGACACGTCGTATTCACTTGTAGATAAATAACTAATGTTATCTAATGAATAAACAGCGTTACATGACATCTCAGCTATTACACTTGCAAATAACAACCATTTGAATGAAGGTGATGCATGATCTTGGAACTGAATTAAAATTAACGTTAAAAGAATAAATAAAATTGATAGGAATAAAGTTTCATCAGATAAATAACTATAAGATTCTTTTGATATAAATAAGTACGTAAACATTCCGATGAATAAAAGACCTACAATACTCAATTTCCAGAATTTTATAGGATTAAAGTACTCAAATTGTTGAGCAGCTAAAAGGATAATCCAAAAGCAAAATACAAATGAAAAACGATAAGGATACCAAACTGGAAATTGCATTCCGTGCCATAGTAAATCTAAAGGTTCAAAGCACATCGATAGGATCAAGAAACTTGTGATTAAAAAAGAGACAACCCGTTCTTTAATTGAAAAACGGTTATTCATGAAATATAAGATAAAACCAATTAAAGCCAAACTCCCTACAAAAATATTAGGGAAACCAGAAGGCATTTGATCAAAATTGAATGAACCAATCACAAATTTTGAAAGCATCGCTAAAGGATTATATTCAATTTTTGCTTTAATAGATTCTTCCGTGTATTCTCCCTTACTTGAAAGCAATGAGAATAGAGTTGGAAAGAGGATAATTGCTGAAATTGCTACAGAAACTAGAGATTTATAGATGAAAATCCATGATTTTTTAAAAAATTGTTTAACTGATAGAGATACACGACTTGTTGTATATAAGAAATATAAAATCATAAAAAGACAGACCATATAACCCATATAATAGTTAACGATTAAAAGTAACGCAAGCCACCAAGTATAAGCCCAACTTTTTGAATTCAACTGTAATTTTTCAAAGCCTAAAATAACTAAAGGTAATAGAATAACAGCGTCTAACCATAATAAATTAAGTTGGTTAGCAATCGTCCAACCCATTAGCGCATACGCTGTGGCAAATAATGGGATATAAAGTGAAGTCATTCTTGTTGTTTTCTTTAATAATAAACCGAACGTAAGGCCTGATAAGGCATATTTTAAAAGGGTGACTACCATAACACCCGCTAAAATTGATTTTCCTGGAAATACTAAGAAAATAAGATTAAAAGGACTCATTAAGTAGTATGCCCACTCACCTAACATATCACCACCAATTGCTTGTGAAAATGAATAGAAAAAACTAGTAGGATGATGGAGAAGTGTGGCTCTAAAATAAGAGAAAAAATCAATATATTGCTGACCTAAATCAACAGTTAATAGAGAACTATTCCCAAAAGGATACATTTTGCGGCCAATAAAGTAACAAAGCATAATGAATAAAGGAATAAGGAAACTTAGAAGGAGTACATGATTCTTTTTAAGATAATTTTTAAGCTTAACCATTTTAAAACCTCTCTGACTATTAATGTATGGTAATAAGAATAGCATATTTGGGACTTTACCGCATAAATCAGCAGCAGATAAAAATATATTTAATCTGATTATTAAAGTTTTTATTATAATATAAATTGTTAGCCTGTTTATTGGGCCAATGAATCTTAAAAATGTGGTAATATGGTAAATGATATATTTATACGAATTAAAAGACTAATAATGATACAGTGAGAGGTAATTAAACGTGAAACTTCCAAAAACAAAACAAGGTCGAAGCAAACAAAATAAATCACATATTCCATTTAGATTAAATTTCCTGTTTTTTATTGTTTTCCTACTTTTTGCAGCATTACTGGCGCAGTTAGCCTATTTACAAATTTTAAACGGAGCTTCATTTGAAGCGACAGTTAATAGTACGGATACGACAACAGAAACTAAGAATGTACAGCGTGGGATGGTTTATGACTCAACAGGTAAGGTTCTAGTTGGTAATAATTCTTCTCGAGCAATTACTTATACAAAAGGATCAGGTATCCTATCGCCTGATTTATATAAGATAGCTAATAACTTAGTAACCTATGTCAGTATTGATACGAGTAAATTAACAGACCGCAATGCTGCTGATTACTACTTAGCGGATAAGGGGCATTTAAAAGCTGTCACTGCTGCTGTAAAAAAAGAAAAAAATTTAACATCTGCTGAGTTAAACAAATTATCAACTACTGATTTTAATACATTGACAGTAGCATATGCTGTTAAAAATAACATTGATTCATTAACTGATGAAGAAAAAGAAGCTGCTACTGTTTTTGGGAAAATGACGGGTGCTTATTCATTATCAACTGTTTACTTAAAAACCTCTGATGTTTCCGATAAGGAGATGGCTGAAGTAGGTGAACATTTATCAGGGATGAATGGGATTAAAATAGGAACTAACTGGTCACGAAGTTACCCAAATGGTAAAAGTATGAACAGTATCATCGGAAATGTCACTAGTGAAGCTACTGGGCTACCTAGTGATAGCGTGGAAACGTTAATGACTGAAGGTTATTCACGAAATGATAGTGTTGGTCAGAGTTATTTAGAAAAACAATATGAAGATGTTTTAAAAGGAACAAAGTCACAAACTAAGGTTGAAGTGGCTAATAGTAAAATAGTAAAACAAGTACAAGAATATAGTGGTAAAAAAGGTGATAATCTCGTCTTAAATATTAACGCTAAATTCCAAGCTCAAGTTCAAAAGATTATGAACGATAGTGTGAAATCAATTGCTGGAAGCAATCCTTATAATCCAGGGGCCTACGCAGTTGTCATGAACCCAAATACAGGTGCCGTTTATGCAATGGCCGGTGTTAATCGAAATATTAAAACAGGTAAGATTACGGATGATGCTTTAGGGTCGATTAATCAAGTATTTACCATGGGTTCTGTTGTAAAAGGTGCTACGGTTATGGGAGCTATGATGGATGGGGCAATTACACCAACTAGCAATACCATAACTGATGAACCTATTAAGCTTGCTGGGACAGCTCCTAAGTCATCATGGTTTAATACATCTGGTTCAGCTAACGTTGCGTTAACAGCTTCTGATGCATTAATGGTTTCTTCTAACTCGTACATGATGCAGTTAGCAATGAGAGAAGGCGGATTCAAATATTCAAGTGGTTCTTCACTGGATATGTCGAATTCAATTTTCCCCAAAATGCGTGGTTACTTTAATCAATTCGGACTTGGTATCAAAACAGGTGTTGATTTACCTGGTGAGTCAACTGGTTTTGAGGGTGTAGCTAACCAAACAAATATTGGTAAAGCACTTGATTTATCTTTCGGAAATTATGATTCATATACAACTATTCAATTAGCGCAATACATGTCAACGATGGCTAATGGTGGTACAAGATTACAACCACAAATTGTAAAAGCGATTCGTTCAACAAATGAGGATGGTTCTTTAGGTTCTGTTCAAACTGAAATGACACCTAATATTTTAAGTACAGTTAACGCAACAAAATCAGAATTTGATGTTGTTCAATCAGGATTTTATAAGGTTGTTCATGGATCAAGTTCATTGAGAACTGGGAATGCGATGAGTGATGTAACACCATCAATTTCAGCTAAAACAGGTACTGCTCAAACATTCTATGGAACATCTGAAACTGAAGCACTTAGTTTGGCTTCATATGCACCTTCTAACAAGCCTAAAGTGGTCGTTGCACTCGTTTTCCCTGGAATGGCTAATAATACAGGTAGTGCTGTGAATGGTCAGGCAGCAGTTTCAATTTATTCAGCATTTTGGAAAACTGTTGAATCTGATAAATAATATTAAGGAAATAAGTCATCTAATACCTGATTTTATTGCTGTAAAGTAAATTTCCTTAACAAATAAAAAAAAACACTAGCGTTTACTTATTAATAATGATATTATATAAGACGTTAAAGACTAATTGTCTTATGAAATTATGAAGAAATATATGGAGGGTTGCAACCATGCGTGTACACATTACATTAGAATGTACGGAATGTCATGAACGGACATACCTATCAAGTAAAAACAAACGTAATAATCCAGATCGTGTTGAGCTTAATAAATTTTGCCCACGTGATCGTAAGGTTACTTTACATCGCGAAACAAAATAACAACGGGAATTTTCCTGTTGTTTTTTTGTTTTAAATAACTTTTATACTAGTTGAAATAAAATCTTGTAAACGTTATTTTGTAAATTTTTATATGAAATAAGGAGCTATCTATGAATTTGGCAAAATACAAAAATACACCATTTATGACGTACTTTTTTATTGGATTATCAGCAATTGTTTTCATCGCAATGACACTTGCTGGTGGTAGTCAAGACACAAATGTATTAATTGAATTTGGCGCTAAATATAATCCACTGATCATGGACGGCGAGTGGTGGCGATTATTTAATCCCATATTTTTACATATTGGATTTGAACATATTGTCCTTAATATGGTTACATTGTATTTTATTGGTATCCAAATTGAGATGTTATTTGGTCATTGGCGTTTTACAGGCATTTATTTGCTTGCTGGAATTGCTGGCAATATTGCAAGTTTCACGTTCAGTCCAGATACTATTTCGGCAGGCGCTAGTGGTGCTATTTTTGGTTTATTTGGGGCATTCCTAATGTTAGGTGATAATTTTAGAAAAAGTGCCTATTTTAGACAAATGTCGCAGCAATTTTTACTATTCATTGTGTTAAATCTTGCGTTTGGGTTTATGTCGTCAAGTACAGATAATGCAGCTCATATTGGCGGTATTTTATCTGGATTCTTAATCGCAACGACTGTAGGCGCACCAAGATTGGCACGAATCAGTCATATTAAACAGATAGCTGCATTCGTTATTTTAATTATTATCAATTTAATTCTGATTAAAATTGGAATTTCTAATAGTATCTAGTTTAAGGTGGTGACCGTTAATTGAAAAATTTGTATGATGTCCAACAACTATTGAAACAATTTGGTGTGTACGTTTATGTTGGTAAACGTATGTGGGATATTGAATTAATGGCATTGGAATTAGATAATTTACATCGATCAGGAGTGATTGATGACAAAATCTATGCTAGAGCTAAAATTGTACTATCTCATGAACATCGAGTTGAAGAACAAAATAATTGAGAGTGTAAGTGGAGGAATTTGAATAATGGTAATTGAAAAAAAATTAATTGGTGTCGACTTAGGTGGCACAACAGTTAAATTCGCTATTTTAACTGAAACAGGCGATATTCAACAAAAATGGAGTATTGAAACAAACGTTCTTGATGAAGGCTCACATATTGTGCCAGATATCATTGCTTCAATTAATCACCATATCAGACTATTTGATATGACTGCTGATCAATTCGTTGGAATTGGTATGGGCTCACCAGGTACAGTAAATCGTGCAGATGGAACTGTTATTGGTGCATATAATTTGAACTGGAAAACATTGCAAAATGTTCAAGCAGATATTGAATCCGGTACACAAATTCCATTTGCTATTGATAATGACGCCAACGTTGCTGCTTTAGGTGAACGTTGGAAAGGCGCTGGCGAAAATGATGATGAAGTTGCCTTCATCACGCTTGGAACTGGTGTTGGTGGCGGTATTATCGCTAACGGTGCATTATTACATGGTGTTGCTGGTGCTGGTGGCGAAGTTGGACATATTACAGTTGAACCTAATGGCTACATGTGTACTTGTGGTAAGCATGGTTGTTTAGAACAATATGCTTCAGCTACTGGTGTTGTACGTGTAGCTCGTGATATGGCTGAAGAGTTTGCTGGCCAATCAAAATTAAAAGAAATGTTAGATGACGGACAAGAAATTACATCTAAATTAGTTTTTGATTTAGCTAAAGAGAATGATGTTTTAGGTAAAATGGTCGTTGATAAGGTATCGTATTATCTTGGACTAGCTTGTGGTAACTTAGGTAATATGTTAAATCCAGCATATATTGTTATCGGTGGCGGTGTTTCTGCTGCTGGAACGTTCCTATTAGATCAAGTTACTAAATACTTTAAACAATTTTCATTCCCAACAGTTCGTTCATCAACATCATTAAAATTAGCACAATTAGGAAATGAAGCTGGCGTTATTGGTGCCGCTTCACTTGCTCGTCAGTTTATTAAATAATAATTGAGGGGAGAACTAGTATGATTTTAGGAGCAGTAAAGGTTAGTTTAATAATTAATATCATTTTGATTATTATTTTAGTTGGGTTAGCTGGTAACCAATTTTATCTTTGGTATATGGGTCGCCGTGCAGCTAAATTAGTAACAAATGAAGAATTTAATGAAGGTATGCGTAAGGCGCAAGTTGTTGATTTACGTGAAAAAAGTGAATTTGATGCTTCTCATATTATGGGAGCAAGAAATATTCCCTATTCTCAATTTAAAACAGCGATTGGTGGTTTAAGAAAAGATTTACCTCTTTACTTATATGACCAAGGTAAATCGATTAGTACTCGAGCAGCCTATAAATTACACAAACAAGGCTATACAGATATTACTATTTTGAAAACAGGTTTTTCAAAATGGGATGGTAGAACAAAAAAACGCTAAAAAGAAAAAGCATTGAGGAATGAAAATTCTTCAATGCTTTTATTAGTTTATGAATGGTGTGATGAACGGCTCTTACGTGTTGCACGTTTACGGTTTTCTTCAATCATTTGTTCTTTTTCTTCGATGGGTGCAACAACAGTTTTTTTAAAGGCAAAGACGCTACCAACTAATGCGCCTACAGTTGCAGCAGTTCCGACTAAGAAACCTTTTGAAAAGTTTTTCATTATGTAGACCTCCTTATTCATTTGACATCTTTATTATGACTTATTCAATCTAAAATTGCCACTAAAAGCACCGCTATTTTACGATTAATGATATAATAATTTTTGAAAGTTAGGGGTGACTTGTATATGCAGACCAAAATTTATGCGCATCGCGGAAGTAAGGGAACCAGACCAGAAAATACGTTAGTTAGTTTTCAGGCCGCAATAGATGCAGGAGCCGACGGCATTGAGACTGATGTTCAGTTGTCTAAAGATGGTGAACTAATCATTATGCATGATGAAAAAATTGATAGGACCACAAATTTAACAGGTAAGGTAGTAAATCTGACACTAGCGGAATTAAAAAAAGCAGATGCAGGAATTAAATTCAGTTCTGACTATCAAGGTGAACAAATTCCAACATTAAAAGAAGTAATTGAGTTGTTAAAAGATAACAACTTTAAAGGCACTTTTAATTTAGAATTAAAAACGAATCATATAGAATACCAAGGTATAGAAGAACTTGTAAATAAACAAATGGAACAATTACCATCAGATATTCATCTTTTGTATTCTAGTTTTAATCCAAACTCAATTCGTAGAATGCAAAAAATTAATCCTGATGCAGAATTCGCGAGTTTATTCCAATTTAAAATTAAAGAGTCGCGTCAATTGGCTAAGCATCATTTAATCACTAGCTTACACCCTGATGTGACCTGGCTGAGAGAACGACATGGCTTATTTTGGCCAAAGCTACTGATTCGCCCTTGGACAGTTAATTCAGTTAAGGATATGACTTATTGTTTTAAAAAGAAATATGATGCCATTTTTACAGATTTTCCTGCAAAAGCAATAGAAGTACGAAAAGATATTCAAGGAGATTAGAAATGACGCAAAAAGTATTGTTAATTGTTGGGCCAACTGCAGTTGGTAAAACTGATTTATCGATAAAATTAGCAAAAAAATTTAATGGTGAGATTATTTCAGGCGATTCTATGCAAGTTTACCGGAAATTAGATATAGGGACGGCTAAAATTACAGAAGATGAGATGGATGGAATTCCACATTATTTAATTAATCACAAGAATAGTGATGAACGTTATTCAGTCGCTGATTTTACAGTCGAAAGTCGCGCAGCAATTAGTGATATTGCCTCTAGAGGGAAATTACCAATAATTGTTGGTGGGACCGGATTTTATTTACAGGCATTACTTGATAATTTTCAATTGGGAACAGATAATGACGACGATTTAAATTTAAGAAAAGAATTACAAGAACGTAGTGAAAAAATCGGTCCTGAGGCACTTTGGCAAGAATTAGAAAGCTTAGATCCAAATGCAGCATTAAAAATTCCAGTTAATAATACGCTACGAGTAATCAGGGCATTAGAGGTTATTAAAAAATCAAATCAATTGTTTTCGGCGCAAGCGGATCAAAAAACGGATGAGTTTAACCCCTTTATTATTGGGTTATCGACTGATAGGTCAGTGCTATATGATCGGATTAATCGTCGAGTTGACCTTATGATTGGTTCCGGGCTGATTGATGAAGCAAAATGGCTTTTTAACCAAAAAACCAATGATTTACCAGCTAGTAAAGGTATTGGATATAAAGAGCTATATGCTTATTTTGAAGAAAAACAATCACTTGATGAAGCGACAGAGTTAATAAAACGCAACTCAAGGCGTTACGCAAAACGACAATTAACTTGGTTTAGAAATAAAATGGCAGTTAACTGGTTTGATTTAATCGAGCATCCGGAACAACTAAGTAAAATAGAAATACAAATAGTGGATTGGTTAAAAGGACAAAAGTCATAAGGAGAAGAATATATGCAAAAATGGATAGATAATTTATCACAGGAGTTAGCAAATGTTGTAGGAGAAGTTGATACTCAAATTGAACCAAGACTAAAAGAAATTGATGAACAGGTTTTGTTTAACCAACAAAAAGTCTTGGAAGCTTTTAAGAAAAATAATGTTTCTGAAACATATTTTGCCGGATCAACAGGATATGGATACGACGATATCGGCCGCGATGGACTTGATCGTATCTATGCAGATGTTTTCAAAACAGAAGCGGCAATGGTGAGACCACAAATTGTTTCAGGAACGCATTCAATTTCAACAGCCCTTTTTGGTATGTTACGACCAGGGGACGATTTATTATATATTACTGGGATGCCATACGATACGATTCAGGAAGTTATTGGTATTTCTGGAACGGGTATTGGTTCAATGAAAGAATATGGTATCGGGTTTGATTACGTCCCATTAACGGCTGACAATCATATGGATTCTAATGGTTTAAAAGAAAAGTTAACGGATAAGGTTAAAGTTGTTGCAATCCAACGTTCTCGTGGGTATGCAACTAGAGATAGTTTTATGGTATCTGAAATTGCTGAGATGATTAAAGAAGTTCGTAAAATTTCAAAAGATGTGATTATTTTTATCGATAACTGCTATGGTGAATTTTCTGAAACAATTGAACCAACAGAGGTAGGTGCTGATATCATGTCAGGGTCACTAATTAAAAATGCTGGTGGTGGTTTAGCTAAAACGGGTGGTTACATCGTTGGACGTGCTGATTTAATTGAAAAAGCTGGTTACCGCCTAACAACACCTGGTACTGGTAATGAAGAGGGCGCCACCTTAAATGTTATGAGAGATTTTATTCAAGGGTTCTTTTTAGCACCTCATGTAACAGGTGAGGCAATTAAAGGTGCTATCTATACGAGTGCATTACTTGAAAAAATGGGATTAGATGTGTCACCAAAATGGGATGCACCAAGAACTGATCTCATTCAAACGGTTAACTTTGGTAAACCAGAACCAATGGTTAAGTTTGCTCAAGCTATCCAACGTGAATCTCCCGTTGATGCATATGTTGAACCAAAACCAAGTGATATGGCTGGTTATGAAGATAAAGTTATTATGGCTGCGGGTACTTTTGTTGAAGGTGCTAGTGTCGAATTGTCAGCTGATGGTCCAATAAGAGAACCTTATACGCTTTATGTTCAGGGTGGGTTAACGTATGCGCATGTTAAGTTAGCAGTTACAGCTGCAGTTGAAAAAACATTCTATTGAACAATCGACTGTAAGCTATGTTATAAAATCTAACATTGTACGTTGACAGTCATTTATTTCCTTGTTACTATAAGGATGTAATTAAAAAGGAGGCTTGTTTATGAAAGAGAAGGAACTCAGACGATCATTAGCGGTATTACCAATTGGAACGGTAATGAAATTAACGGACTTAACGGCTCGTCAAATTCGTTATTATGAGGAGCAGGAGTTAATTATGCCCCAAAGAAATGATGGTAATCGCAGAATGTATTCACTGAATGATATTGATAAGTTATTTGAAATTAAAGATTATTTAGATGAAGGCATGAATATGGTTGGCATTAAAGAAATTTATTTTGAAAAGGAAGCACAGGCTAAAAAGCAACGCAAATTGTTAGAAAAGCCTTTGACAGATAATGATGTTAGACATATTTTTCAAAATGAATTTCTTTCAGTTAGTGGACTTAAAAATCCTGACGATCCTTCTTTTAACACAAACAAGCGTCTATAAATTATAAATACTGAGGAGAGATAAAATGGCAAAAGCTGCATACACTAAAGATGACATTGTTACAATGGCAAAAAAAGAGAACGTTAAATTTTTAAGACTTATGTTTACAGATTTATTCGGAATTATTAAGAACGTGGAAGTTCCGATTAGCCAACTAGACAAATTATTAGAAAACAAATTAATGTTCGATGGTTCTTCAATCGACGGATTCGTTCGAATCGAAGAAAGTGATATGTACTTATACCCAGATTTATCAACTTGGATGATTTTCCCATGGGAACATGAACATGGAAAAATTGCGCGTATTATTTGTGAAGTTTATAACGCTGAACGTAAACCATTCCAAGGTGATCCAAGAAATAACCTTATCCGTGTCTTAAAAGAAATGAATGATTTAGGGTTTACTGAATTTAATATTGGACCTGAACCAGAATTTTTCTTATTTAAATTAGACCCTATAACGGGAAAACCTACAACACAATTAAACGATAAAGGTAGCTATTTTGATTTAGCACCAGTTGATTTAGGTGAAAATTGTCGTCGAGATATCGTGTTAGAACTTGAAAACATGGGTTTTGATGTTGAAGCTTCTCATCATGAAGTAGCACCTGGCCAACATGAAATTGATTTTAAATACGCAGATGCTTTACAAGCCTGTGATAACATCCAAACATTTAAATTAGTCGTTAAAACGGTAGCTAGAAAACATGGTCTACATGCGACATTTATGCCAAAACCATTGAATGGAATTAATGGTTCAGGGATGCATATTAATATGTCATTATTTCATAAAGATGGTAATGCATTCTTTGATGAAAAAGATAAGATGCAATTATCTGAAGATGCCTACCACTTCTTAGGTGGTTTATTACAACATGCACGTGGTTACACAGCAATTACTAATCCAACAGTTAACTCATATAAACGTCTTGTCCCTGGATTTGAGGCACCTGTTTATGTTGCTTGGTCTGGACGTAACCGATCGCCATTAGTTCGTGTACCAATGGCTCGTGGGTTATCAACTCGATTAGAGTTAAGAAGTGTTGATGCAACTGCTAATCCTTATCTTGTTATTGCGGCTATTTTAGAAGCAGGACTTGATGGACTTAGAAATAAAGTTGTACCACCTGCATCTGTTGATAGAAATATTTACGTAATGAACCGTCAAGAACGCCAAGATAATCATATTAGTGACTTACCATCGACACTACACAATGCCATTAAAGCATTGGAAAAAGATGATATCATGGAAAAAGCAATGGGTCCTCATTTATATCCAAGCTTTATTGAAGCCAAAAAATTAGAATGGGCTGCTTACCGTCAAGAAGTTTCTGAATGGGAAAGAGATCAATATTTAGAACTTTATTAAAAAAAGTGTAATAAAGGTTTGAAATGACTAACTAAATGATTGATAATGAAACTAGGACAAGTAAAATTGTTTTAGTTTTTTTGATTATGCAAAGAAAAATCACAATACATAGTAAAAAAAATAATCATTAAATATGAATAAGGGGTAAACTATGATAAAAGACAATCAATTTAATTTATCGGATCACAGTGAAGCTACAAACAATATCGAACGCACTCTATCTAAAAAAGTTGAGTACTTAAATCAACTTAGAGAGGCGATTAAACAAGAAGATGATCGATTAGTTTATCAACTCATTAACCAATCTCGTTACGCACAACTAGTGTTAAAGAAAAGAAGCGTTTCGGAATCTGCCATTCAAGAAGAGTTGGTCATTAAAGATTATCCACAAATTCAACAATATTTAAGTTTGAAACTTATCTCATATTTACGTGATACGTATCCATTCTTCTATTTTGAAGAAATGGAAGTTGGAAAATTCAAAATTCATTTTGGTAATTGGTGGGATCGAAAAGAATTTGGCTATTTAGACGTTTTAAATGTTGAATTTAAATTTGATGAAGAAGAACTAGCTAAATTAGCTAAGTCTTTTGAATTGGAAGAAACGAATAAACGTGTTAATACAGATAAAATTAATCAAATATCAATTCAAAATAAAGAACGTCAAGAATTAGTTGATTCTCAGGATGAACGTGACGCTGAAAAAGACAAAATTCGCGAAGATATGAAACGTAATTCACAAGAAAAAGGGCGTCCTTGGGATGCTGGACGTATTCGTGAAGAACGTCGCGTGTTAAAAGAAAGATTAACAGAGTTAACTGAGATGGATGAAAAAGCCAGCAGTGCATATCAAGATATTAAATCAAGTGAGACTGATGTTTTAAGTTTAGCCAAAGAAGATACGTTGATTGGTTATGAAAGACAAAGTGTTATTGGTATATTTGGTGATTTTGAAAAATTCACTAAACAAAATGATGCCTTATATTACAGTTATTTATCTCACTTAATTAGTCAAAAAGGACAGGTGACTGAATAATGGCTGAAAAAGAAAAGCAGTTAGTTTCTACAAAATCGCGTTTAGTAAACTTTAATGAACAAATTAAATTAAGTCTGAACAATGGGATTAAATTTACGGAAACATTAGATGTTTTAATGAATACCCAGGATAAAGTTGAGTTGATTGATGCCGCAATGAGTTTGATGGGTTATCAACTTGACACTAATTATTTAACATTCCCGCAAAAATATAGTGCTGCAGATTATTGTTTACTCTTCTTTAACCGTTTAATGGACTTGCATGATAATGAAACGGCTATTTTACACTTCTCAGAGCCTAGAAAAGCACTTGTCCATGAAATACCTGGGATTAATGTCGTAGATAGTTTTTCCTTTAAAATTGATGATAATGATGGCGCTTATTATGTTGCACAAGAATCAGGAGAATCTTTATTTTATTTAAATTTACGTAAAAGAATGATTCGAATTAATAGTACAGCTATTACAAATGTCTTAATTGTTAGTTACTTGGAAAAATTAGACGCAAAATCGATTAAATATCTTGAAATGATGTTAATTGATTTTGCGACGTATTTAAAAGAAGATTATGGATTTAGCGTTGATCTTAATCTATTGGATTCAGGTAATCCAGCAAGATACGAATTGTCTGAAGATATACTTAAACGAAGTGTTATCGATGAATTATTTGTACTTGCTTCAGAAAATGAGTTAATGGTTGAAGCAGGCGCAAATAATAGTGCTGTTTTAAAATTAGCTAAATCTGAAATAACAATTTATGATCAACAACAAATGGGTGAGAGTGATAATGAAAAATGGGTCGTTGCTGTTATGGATGCTGCCCAAGAAATTTCATGGTTCGATATTTTGTTGAATGAACCTTTCATTAGAAATTGGTACTTGAATAATATAAATGAATTAAGTATTAAATCAGATCCCTTGATTTTTAAATAATAAAAAAATGTCTGTCCGTTAGTTACTAGTGGGCAGATTTTTTTGGAGGAAAATTTAGTGAACTTAACAGATATGATCCAAATGGAACGAAGCTTTGATCGGGATGTTATTCAAGATAAAAAAATTAGATGGAGTCCTGAAGAGAGATTGTTTAACGCCTATGTGAGCTTGGATGTTGAACTATCAGAATTAGCCAACACGGTTGAATGGTTTAAAGTCTGGAAAGAAAATCGTGGACAAAAAATGGAAAAAGGCAAAACGCATGAAGAGACAGTACTCTCAGAATATGTTGATGCAATGAGTTTCTTTTTTAATATTGCCAATCAAAATAAATGGACCTATTTATTATTAATTAGTGACGAAGAGATGGATGATTTTGCAAAAAAGCCTATGACAATGTCATTGAATAAAGTCTTTTTATCGTTAAAATTAATGATTTCTAAAAGTTTATTTAGTCATAAATTAGAAGATTTTAAACATGCTTGGCATCTTTTTATTAAATTCGGGTTAGTTGATTTAAAATTGTCTTGGAATGATATTGAAAATGAATTTGTTAAAAAAAATATGGAAAATATTGAAAGACAAGAAAATAATTATTAATTAAAACAGTCTTAAATTGGAGCTAACCAATAATATTGGACAAAAATTTAAGCAGGTTACTGAATTTTAAGAGCTTGGTATCGTATTATTAGTAATTAATTTACAACTGAGCGTCGTAAATAAGGAATCATTAATAATTCGTATTTTAAATTTTAATAAAGAAAAGCCTTCGACATTGGATTTTTGTCCAATATTGAAGGCTTTTTTGTGTTAATAACTGAATAACAGTTTTTATTTGAATGAGACTAATCTCTTTTAAAATTAACTTAAGTAAAAAATCAAGAACCAGTATCAAAATTAAAATCAGCACCATCTTCAGATTCATGAATATGAACGTCTTTAGCAGACGAAGTACTATCATTAATATCAAAGCTCTCAGAAGAAGATGTCTTCTTAGTAGATGATGAAGATTCTTTAGAAGAATCTTTGGCCTTAGAAGATGAGGCCTTTGTGTTGGATGATGCAGACGACTGTTGAGAAGAAGAGCTATTTTTGTTAGAACTGGAATCAGAATTATAACTATATTCGCAAGCAGACAATAGTAGCATTGATACGCTTAGAACCCCTAGTAAGCTAATAAATTTTTTCATTTTAAATCCCCCAATATTTTTATGGTGCAAAGCGAGCAGTAGGAATCGCACCTACTAAAAGTATCTATACGCTCGTTAGAAATTTATGTTAAATTTTGTTTATTAGTGCTTAGCAGGAGCTTGTTTGAGTGTGAAAACTGCTGCAATGATTAATAAAATAAATGTAGGAAGGGCAAAAACCATTGATAAAAGAAATAAACCGCAACCAATAATACCAAGAACATGGCCAGTAATAGAGATATCAGCTTTTCTTGATTGAACAAGTGCAACAATGTGAAGAATAAGGCCAATTCCTAGCATAATATAAAAGAAAATAGCTGTACCGCTAGTTAAGGTTGATGTTCCAGAGACAGCGTGTGATGTTACAGTAGATTTATTGATACCAGTTAAAATAACGATAAGCCAAGAAAAGGCTACTAATATAGTATTTATGATATCGAAAGTACCTGCTGCAGTGTTAATTTTTAGTTTCATGAAGAATTCCCCCGTATGGAGCTTTTAACGTGATTCCCTATCTGCACGTAAGTATTCTATTTTATGTATATGATATTTTATAAGGCAGTGAAGAAAGCGATGGCGCCTAGAAAGATACCCGGTACGTTTGCAAAGAATATAGGCCAGTCTTTATTTTTACCACATACGCCATAGACAGTCCAAAATATGCAATTAATACAGGCAACCAAGGGCTGAACAGGATTACCCTGGCTACCATTAAGGTTGGAAATGATTTGTGGGATGTATGAGACATACATTAAGATAGATAAAATACTTGCAAACTTCCCGATTTTTTCTAGAGTGCTATCATTTAATAATTTCATTCTAATTCCTCCAAACTTTTTTATGCCTCTCTATAATAACTAATTATCAGTTATTCTACAAATTATAACAACTGGGAGTAGGTAAAAATGTTTGGTGTTGGTGAAAATAAACTTGTGGATGATTTTTATTATTAAAATGCATCAAAATTTTCTTGGGTGATAAATTAATTATTTAAATGAAGGCTAGGTATTTGTTTAGGTTAATATCTTACTAATTCAGAACTGTTATTGTAAACTCAGTATTTTGTTTTTAACTAATACTGACTATTTATGAAATTGCTGGATCTGAATAGCAAAGCTATAGAATGTTGAATAAATGATATTTAAATAGTGGTACATTCAGTAGAAACTATAGGACTAATAGTTTCTGTTAACAGATGACTACGTATCAAAAAAATTTACAGGGATGAGTTAATGCGTTGCTCTAATCAGAATGACGTTCCTCAGATGATTATCAAATTTAACAATAATTTTTCTTATAAAGGTAGCGCAGTTATTGATACTATTCATGAGTTGACCATTTAGGAGAAGAATGAAGTAATCAGAGAAATTACACTACTTGAGTTTCATTAATGATTTAGATAACATAAAACCCACTTAGTAAGGTGACTTATACATACAACTATTACTCTGACTGGCAATGATTATAACAAACGTAAAGGGGGAAATGCTATATCTTCATTTAACGAACTATTCCCACAAGTCAATGAAAAATCTACAATTAATAAGGTTAAACGTTTTTTTAAAGTATGGTTACCAAAAATGCAGAGATATAGTCAGAAGGATATTAGCGGAATTAAGTCGCCAATTATCATGGATATGCCTAAAAAGTACCTCAGGGAACAATCAACACGAAGAGACCATAACTAAACGTATCTATGCTGAGCAAGTTATTAATAATGTTCTAGTAGCTTTAAAGAGTTGTGACACTATTAGTAGAAAAATATTAATAGATGTCTATATTGCAGAAGATAATAAATAAAATGATATTGAAATGGATGATTTAGGATATGAAAAGACGAGATACAGTTTTTACAAGAATCGAGCATGCTTACAGTTTGCTGATTCATTCTTAATTGAAGACTTACATGATTTCAAAAAGTGAACATTTAGTGAACAAATTGAAGTGATTAATCTGTTATATTAGTAATATGATATTTTGATATCAGTTATTAATCTCTAATCCAAATATTTATACACACATGAGAAAGGTATTGTTTACCTGTCTTTTTTATTGTTTAATAATAGAGCGAGTATAAATTATTTGGAGGAGTAACTATTTGGACAATTATTATGTATTTAAATTAAATTTAGCACCAAATATAATTAGAACTTACGTTGAAAGAAAATCAGAAGGTTGGAAACAGCTTAAACATAATGTAATAAAGGATGATCTAACTAATAGTTTTGGAATACCTAATGGATTTGAAAGGGGAACATATTTAAATTTTATTTTTAAGGATACTGATGTTAAAGAAGAATTATCCAAATCTATAGAATATACAGAATTTGTTGCTCAATCTAAAAAAATAGAAGAGGAATATTTTGCTGTTATAGAAAACTATGAAAAAAATTCGGGCATTTTATGGACAAAAGAATTTTTGGGCGTTACAAAAGTTGAAATGAGAACAAAAATGGACAAATTACTTAAAAAATATCCATTTTTAAAAGAATCATTAGATGATGTTTTAGAAGATGATATAATAGGCAACTTAAAAGGGTACGGACGTTACGGACATGGTCGTAAAATGATGCTAGAGGCTAGAAAAATAATACGGTATATTCAGGATAAAGAATATATAAATGCTGGAGTGAATTTTTTTTATGAATTGGAAACTGAAAAAATTTTAATTTCTACTAATGACAAAAGTTTGAAAGAAGCTATTAGTATGTCTGAAAGAATAGAATCATTTATAAATACAGCAGAAAATACCAATATGGGTGCTGTATCAGTTAATGCAGTTCAAGATAGCGTTAGCATTAAGCAAGATTATGCAAGAGTAACAGTACATCTTGTCTATCCTAATGGTGCCCAGCAAGTTGAAGATAGGGACCTTGCTAGTCGAAAACGTATAAATGCTGAAGATGTGAAAAAAATATATAGTGCCCCTAGAGGAGAAAAAGTAAATACAGTAGAGTTAAGTAAACAATTGGGTGAAGATGCTAAGCGAGGATACCTTAAATCGATAAAACATAGGGCAATGAGTATAATGAAAATTGTACCTGTAATAGTTAATAAAAATTTTCATAAATAGGTGATAGTATGGTAGATAATAAATCATTGATGAGAGCATTATGGACTTCAAAACGAGCAACTATATGCAATATATACTCTAAAATTGGAATTTCGATAAATGTAATATTTACAATAATATATTTATTTTTTCCGGATATTATTAATGTTAATTATGAAGTTTCAAGCTTATTGGGTATTTCTGTTACCGGATTATCTTTTACATTCGCATTATTTGTTGCGGTTAAAAGTATCTTTGATATAGATAATTTAGGACACATATATTTAGTTTCTAAAACAGATACTCAATTAAAAAACGTATTTGTTGAAATATTCACACCATTTATGTGGACTTCATTTTTATGGCTAACCATAGTTGGAATATCAATTAGTACTATGTTAATATCATTTGAAACCTTTATTGATTTTGAAGTAATTTTGTATTTGAAAGGAATAGTTTTAATTTTAGTATTTACGGCGTCTTTGAATATTTTTGGGCTTATTTTAGACATCATCCGAGATACTCAAAAAAAGGCTATAGAGGCTGGAGAAGAAGAAGCTGAGTCAATAATAAAAAATAATAAAATGAAGTGAACCCTAAATATTGGACGAAGCTTTATGCAGCATTCTGGGTTATAAAAATTCGGTGTTCAACCGGGCTTTTACAACCCAATTTTATTTTAATTCGTGAAAAATTATAGTCATTTATCCAAACCGGTACTTGTGAAACTAGTGTTTCATATGTATCGGTTTCTTTTTGATAGAAAGCTTCAGCTTTCATAATATGGAAAAAGCTTTCCATGGCAGCGTTATCTAAACATGTTGCTTTACGTGACATACTCTGAAAAATACGATATTTTTTGAGAATAGTAACCCAATTTTTGTGTTGATATTGGAATCCTTGGTCAGAATGAATCGTCGTTCGATAATTTAAATCTTTTGGGATTTTTGCAATTGCTTGTTTCAAAACCTTTGTTGTAAATTTAACTGTTGGATGTTTACTAATCTGATGACTTAGAATTTTGCCTGAAAACAGATCATAAATACAGGTGAAATGGGCCCGTTCATCGATTGTTTCGTCACCCCAACGGACTTCTGTAACATCTGTTGCTAGTTTTTGATAAGGTCGGTCCGAAAAGAAACGGCGATTAATCAGGTTTTTAGAAACGGTACCAACTTTTCCTTTATACGAGTTGTATTTGCGTGTCTGGCTGAAATTGAAGTAGCTCCCATAAATTAAATCTCCTTAAATTTTTAAAATTTTGTAGCAATACGACCAATGAGCCTTGCACTCATAGCCAGCTTAACTGGTGGTCGAAAGGGTAGTTAGGCGTCCATTACAATAACTTGTAATTCTTCAGTTACAAATTGATTGATGCCTGCTAAAAATTCTTTAAAATAAGTTGTTTCATTGTGGAAGTTAACTGCGTCTTGGTCTTGCCAATGCTCAATTATTGCATAACGATTGTTGGCACCTAATTGTTTAAAATGATTGTATGAAATATTACCAGATTCTTTTTTTGATTGCGTCACTAGAGGATCAATAAAATGTTCATATTCTGTAATACAATTTTCATTAACAACTAAACTAACATTAAAAACTTTCATGATAATATTCTCCTTTTTAGCTTTTAACGTGATTCCTATGCACGTAGATAAACAAAAACGAGCAGCAGGAGTTGCACCTGCTTGAAGTATCTATACACTCGTTAAAATTAGTTAAATATTTATTCCCAAGTTGAGTCCCCGTAAGTGACAGAGAACGGACCAGCATTAGAAGTTGTAAAGTATAATGTCATTACAGCTTTTTTTCCGGCAGCTATTGAATTTGGAATATTACCAGAGTAAGTCTCTGAATTAAATTCCCCAATAGTATCATCACTATCATAGACGTCAAACTTTTGACCATTGAAATCTAGTGGACCTGTACCATTATTTTGAACGGTTACTTTAACAGCAACTTGTGTATCACCGGATTTAACATCATTTAAAGGAACTGACGTTTCTTTTTCAGCAGAGTCAACGGTTATCTTTGAGTCGTCAGTTAAATCTACAGAATCGCCAAAAGATGAAGTAGATTCTGAATCGGATTCATCATCAGTGTATGACTCATCGTCAGATTCTGAATCAGATTCAGATTCATCGTCAACATATGAATCATCATCGTCATCATAACTAGAATCATCATCTGATTCTGACGAGTCACTAGCACTTGACGATCTAAAATTAGACGATGAACGCGCTGACGAATCTTTATCAGATGTTACCGACATCACGCTAAAAGAAATAATTGATATGCCTAAACCGGCAATCAATAAAATTAGTGGTATTAAATTAGAAGCTTTATTACCCCAAGCTACAATAAACCAAGTTACACCTGTAAAAAAAACAACTAAACCAATAAGAAAAATAATTGTAAATGTAGTACTCATGAATATATTTCCTCCGAAATCTATATCTCTACTCCTAGAAATATGATAAAATTATTTGTTAATATATTTATACCCTCTAACTTGCTACCAACAGGTTAGGGGATTTTTTAATAGTTTTATTTCAAACAATTTACTAAAGCTTAAGTAATTGCTTGATATTTTTAACGTGTTTTCCAGTAATACAATATAAAGCGTTGCCAACAGCCTTACCGACAGAAAATGCTTTCTTATCGCCTGATATTTTAATACTTTAGTAGATTTATTGATAAAAATATCCATGCAACAAATATGCAACAAATGTTTTGAGCATTCTATCCTTTATAGTCTGTTTTCACCTAAATAAAAAAATAGGAACGCCCGTTTAAAGGCATTCCTATTTTTATAAATCGGTCTAGAATGGATATCTATGACTCGGGTGAGATTCGAACTCACGACCGTCCGCTTAGAAGGCGGATGCTCTATCCAGCTGAGCTACCGAGTCATAACAACATTTAATAGTATATGATAAAATACTGGTACTTGTCAATGGAAATTGGTAGAACTCTTATAAATTATCAAAAACATGAATGAAAGTTTTGATGAAATGTTCTATAATAAGAAAGTAATAGACATAAATGGAGATAAAGACTATTTAATTATGAATAAAGAGGTTGAAAAATGGTTGATTCTAATGATCCACGGGTAAAGAGAACAAGACAAAATTTAAAAAAATCATTAGTTGTACTCATGAAACATTACAAAGTTGAAAATATTAGCGTTCAAAAGATTACTCAGGAAGCAAATGTCACTCGAGGAACATTCTATCTGCATTATCATGACAAACAAGATTTTATTAATCGGGCAATGGATGAAATTTTAGATGACTTTTTTGATTACATTATGATTATGTCAAAACAATCACCAGATAAAGCGTACGTTTATTCGAAACCAGTTGAAGTTTGTTGTTTAAATCGGGTGTTTAACTACTTACAAGATGAATCAATGATGTTTGGCGTACTTTTAAATAGTCAAGAAGATGTCGCTTTTTCTGATAAAGTATATGATAGACTAGTTATCTACTTAAATAACTTTAGAGAACAGTTAGCAGGCGATTTTGAAGTATCTAAGATACCAAACGAGTTACAAGTATCCTATGTTGCATCAGCGCACCTAGGCTTCATTAAACGTTGGTTACGAGACGATATGATCTACACACCGCACTACGTTGCTAAGGTTTTAAAAGAAATTACTGGCGTTGATACAAGTAACGGAGTCAATTTAACAAACTTTTTTGTTGAAAATGATGGATAACGTTGACTTAAGAAGTTACATTTGATATTATAATAACGTTGTATTTGTGAACACCACAACTGCAACCGCACGTTTTAAGTTTTTAAGCGTCAGGTTGTCTAAATCTGATCACTAAATTACGGCGAGTCTAAGTAATCTATAAGGAGGTGTAATACACATGTACGCAATTATTAAAACAGGTGGCAAACAACTTAAAGTTGAAGCCGGAGAAGCTATTTACATTGAAAAATTATCAGCAGAAGCTGGTGAAAAAGTTACATTTGATGAAATTGTTTTAGTTGGTGGCGAAAAAACCGTTATTGGTGCTCCTTTTGTTAAAGGTGCTACAGTAACTGGTACTGTTGAAAAACAAGGCCGTGAAAAGAAAGTTGTTACTTTCAAATACAAACCTAAGAAACATTCTCATACAAAACAAGGTCATCGTCAACCATATACTAAGGTTGTTATCGATGCTATTAACGCATAATTTTGAAAGTAGGCTACTAGTATGATACGTGCAGTTATTTCTCGGAGAGATGCCAAAATCATCGATGCGTTTGAAATAACAGGGCATGCTGATTCTGGTGAATATGGTCAAGATATTGTGTGTGCTGCGGTTTCGGTATTGACTATCAATACAGTTAATAGTTTGACCGAACTTGCTAAACTTAATCCTGATGTTGAGATGGATGAAGATAATGGTGGATTAATGAAAGTTAAACTATCAGAATCTGAGTTAAACGATGCTACAGGACAGTTATTTTTAGAAAGTTTAGTTTTAGGACTACAGTCAATTGAGCAAAACTATCAAGATTACATTAAATTAACACTTAAATAATAAGACTATAACAAGGAGGTGCATTGATTATGTTAATGAATTTACAATTTTTCTCACATAAAAAAGGTGGGGGTTCTACTTCTAATGGCCGTGATTCTGTCGGTAGACGTTTAGGCTCAAAAAGAGCTGACGGACAAGAAGTAACAGGTGGTTCAATTCTTTATCGTCAACGTGGAACACGTATTTATCCTGGTGTTAACGTTGGTAAAGGTGGAGATGATACTTTGTTTGCTAAAGTCGATGGTATCGTTCGCTTCGAACGTAAAGGCCGCGATAAGAAACAAGTCTCTGTATACCCTGTAGCTGAATAATAATAACTCAAAGGAAACCTCTTCATTTTATGATAGAGATTTCCTTTTTTTGTACATAAAAGGAGTGTTTAAATGAATTTTGATAGAATTAAACAATTACAATCAACTTTTGAGAAACTCTCGATTGATGCATTTCTAGTGACGGATACGACAAACATATTTTATTTAAGTGGTTTTGAAGGTGATGGTGTATTGTTAATTACTGATACACAACAATTTTTAATCACTGACCTAAGATTTGAATTGGCACTAGAAAATCATGATAAAAAATTAGAAATAAAATTTACGCGTGATTATCTGGGTGCTGTATCTGACATAATTAGTGAAAAAGGATTAACAGTTATGGGATTTGAATCATCAATATCATTTTTAGAGTATGATCAATTAGATGAAATCCTTGTTAGTGATTTGGTGCCATTTACTAATATTGTTGACGAATTACGACGTGTTAAAGATAAGGATGAGCAGATAAAATTAATAAAAGCAGGAAAATTAGCTGATGAAGCTTTCAATTATATTGTGTCGACGATTGAAGTTGGTCAAACAGAAATTGAAATTGCTAATCGGCTAGATAGTTATATCAAAAATTTAGGTACTATGAGTGAATCTTTTGAAACAATTGTAGCAAGCGGTATTCATTCAACATGGCCACATGCAACGGTTTCAAAACGAAAGATTCAAGACCAGGATCTGATTACGATAGATTTTGGCTATTATTACGAGAACTATACATTTGATGTCACAAGGACCATCGCCGTGGGATCGATATCTGATGAATTAAAACATATCTACGAGTCTGTTTTAACGACACAAGAACGAGTGATTTCATTAATTAAACCGGGAATAAAATTAAGTGAATTAGCTAGAGTTGCTAATGAAACAATCGCCGATGCAGGATATGGTAAATATTTTAATCATGGGATTGGGCATGGAATTGGCCTATCAATTCATGAATTACCTAATATTAAATTGGATGATTCAAACAGTGTTTTGCAAGCAGGCGACGTCATTACAATTGAACCAGGGATTTATGTACCAAACCTTAGTGGGGTTCGAATTGAGGATGATATTTTAGTGACTGAGAATGGCTATCAAATGTTAACGAATTCTTCTAAAAAATTAATGATAATATAGACTTTAACTTGCTTTTATATGTCCATTATTGCTATTATTAGAACTATGAGATACACGAGATAGTAGGAGGAATATTATATTATGATGTCCGTTAATGAATTTAAAAATGGTGTTACAATCGAAGTTGATGGTGATTTATGGCGTGTTGTTGAATTTCAACATGTTAAACCGGGTAAAGGTTCTGCTTTTGTTCGATCAAAACTAAAGAATCTCCGTACAGGTGCTGCTCAAGAAAAAACATTCCGTGCTGGTGAAAAAGTTCAAAAAGCACAAATTGATAATAAAAAAATGCAATATCTTTATGCTGATGGTAACAACTATGTATTTATGGATATGGATACATATGAACAATTAGAATTACCAGAAGAACGCGTGCATGAACAATTAAATTATTTGAAAGAAAACTTAATTGTTAATGTTATTATGTTTGGCACTGAAACACTTGGTGTTGACGTTCCTAATACAGTTGAATTAAAAGTAGCATCAACTGAAGCGGGTATTAAAGGTAATACACAATCTGGTGGAACTAAACCTGCTGTTCTTGAAACAGGATTAGTTGTACAAGTGCCATTCTTCGTTAATGAAGATGAAATGTTAATTATTAATACACAAGATGGCACATATATTTCCAGAGCACAATAAATCGACGGAGGTTAAACTTATGGCTGAAGAAACAAATATTGTTTTAAAAAGTACTGAACCTTCTTTGGGTGACATTAAGATTGCACCTGAAGTTATTGAAATTATTGTTGGAATTGCTGCTAACCAAATTGATGGTGTTTACTCAATGCGTGGGACAATTGCTAAAAATTTAACTGAATTATTTGGCCGTAAAAAGTCACTGGGTAAGGGTGTTAAACTTGATTTAACAGATGACCAGTTGAATATTGATGTTTTTGTTTACCTTGATTACGGTGTATCTGTTCCTAAGGTTGCATTAGTGATGCAAGAAAAGATTAAACAACAATTACTATTTATGACAGGTTTAGAAATTATTGAAGTAAATGTTCATGTTGAAGGGGTTATTCCTGAAAAGGAAGCCGATAAGATAGATACTGACGATTTATTTTCAGAAAAAGATGGTGAAAATTAGTGAGTGTAATAGTAACTAGACATACGATTCGCGAAAAAGCATTTCAAGCATTATTTGCGTTAAATTCTAACCCAGATGGTGATAGAGAGGCTATTTATCGTGAATTGTTAGAAGTTCCTGATGAAGAGTCGGCTGTAATTCCACCTTATTTAGAAGCATTAGTTTCAGGTGTTAGTGATAAACAAGCTGAGATAGATTCTGTTATTGAAGAAAATCTAACATCACGCTGGAAACTATCACGCTTAAACAATACGGATTTAATTATTTTGAGATTAGCTATTTACGAAATGAAATACGTAGATGATGTTCCTGCTAAGGTAGCATTGAATGAAGCTTTAGAAATTGCTAAAGAATTTAGTGATGATGAATCAAGAAAATTTGTTAATGGTGTGTTAGATCCAGTTGTTGAAAAAATGCCTGTTGATATTGAAAAAACAAATGAATAATAATGATTGAGAAGTGTTGCATTTTTTGCGACACTTTTTTTTTAGAAATGAATACCTTAAATATGATAAAATGTAAGAAGTAAAAATGGAATAGAGGTGCTAAATTATGGCTAAATTAATTGATGGTAAAAAATTGGCACAAATAACGACGGATAATTTAAAATCTGAGATAGAAGCTTTAAAGAAAAAGAATGTCTTTCCTACATTAGCTGTTATTGTAGTTGGAGAAAATCCAGCAAGTAAAATATATGTTAAGAATAAGCATCGAATTGCTGAATCTATTGGGATAAAATCGATTGTTAAAAGATTACCTGATACGATATCAGAAAAAGAGTTGCTAAATCTCATTAATGACTATAATGATAATTCAGATATTAATGGCATATTAGTACAGTTACCTTTACCGAACCAAATTGATGAAAAAAAGATAACCGAAGCTATTAAACCAGAAAAAGATGTTGATGGATTTCATCCGATAAATATTGGACGATTAGCCATGAATGATCCACTAGCAATTCCATGTACACCACTGGGAATTATGAGAATGTTTAACGCATACAATATTGATTTAGACGGTAAAAATGCAGTTGTTGTTGGCCGCAGTAATATTGTGGGTAAACCAATGGCGGCGTTACTTTTAAACGCTAATGCAACAGTAACGATAACGCATAGTCATACGGAAAATTTATCAGAGATAACTAAACAGGCTGATATTTTAGTCGTTGCAATTGGTCAAGCAAACTTTATTAAAAAAACCGATGTGAAACAAGGTGCTGTAGTCATCGATGTCGGGATGAACCGCTTAGATAGTGGTAAGTTAGCGGGAGATGTCGATAAGGAAGTTGCAGAGGTTGCAGGATATCTGACACCAGTACCAAAAGGGGTTGGACCTATGACGATTGCAATGTTGATGGAACAAACAATTGAATTAACAAAACGGAGTGTTGGCATTGAATAAAGATAATTATTTATCAGTTACATCATTAACAACATATTTGAAGAAAAAATTTGATGCTGATCCTTATCTTGGGACCGTTTATTTAACTGGCGAAATTTCAAATTTAAGACCTCGACCTAATGCGCATCAATATTTTAGTTTAAAAGATGATCATGCTAAAATTAGCGCAATTATGTTCCGTTCAGCTTTTGATAAAATAAAATTTAAACCAGAAGATGGCATGAAAGTTTTAGTTATGGGCCGTATATCTTTATATGAAGCGACAGGTAACTATCAAATATATATTGAGCGAATGGAACCTGATGGTGTTGGTGCGTTATATCAAGCCTATGAGCAGTTAAAAAATAAGCTACAAGCTGAAGGATTATTTTCAGCACCAAAACAGGCATTGGTTAAATATCCTAAACGAATTGCTGTGATTACAAGTCCTTCAGGGGCTGTCATTAAAGATATTATGACAACCGTTAAAAGACGTTACCCGATTGCTCAATTAGTTTTATTTCCTGCGATTGTACAAGGTGACAAAGCAGCTAATGATTTAGTTAAGCGGTTAAAACAAATTAACGAATTAGGCCATTTTGACACGATTATTATTGGTCGAGGCGGTGGCTCAATTGAAGATTTATGGCCATTTAATGAAGAATCTGTTGCAAGGGAAATATTTGCTAGCCAGATTCCAATTATTTCTTCAGTTGGACATGAGACAGACACAACCATTGCTGATTTAGTGGCCGATGTTCGGGCAGCAACGCCAACAGCAGCAGCAGAATTAGCTGTCCCTGTTTACGCCGATGAATTAATTAAGATTAATCAATTAAAATTGAGACTATTACAAGTAACACAAAATATTTTAAGTTTAAGAAGACAACAATTAGATAAGATTCAACAATCATATGTTTTTCAACAACCTAATCGGTTATATGAGGGTTACCTTCAAAACTTAGACAATTTAGCACAACGCTTAATGCAAGTAACAAAACAAATTATCACAATTAAGAAACAACAATTTGAACAAGCTAATGGTCAGTTGCGCTATCAAAATCCGCAACAATTGGTTAGTCAACTGCAAGATCAAGTAAAACAACAAAACAAACAGTTACATCAATTAATGACCTACTTACTTGAAACAAAGAAACAACAGGTTGGCGAAAAAATAAATGCGCTTGATTTATTAAGTCCATTGAAGATTATGGGACGAGGATACAGTTACGTATCTATGGAAGATAAAATTATTAAAAGTATTAATTCAGTGAATATAGATGATAACGTCGTGTTACACCTTACAGATGGTAAAGCATATGCAAAAATTGAAAAAGTTGAAAAAGGAGAATAAAAAATGGCTGAAAAAAAAGCGACATTTGAAGATAACTTAGTAGAACTTGAAAAAATTGTAACAGAACTAGAACAAGGTGATGTTCCTTTAGAAAAAGCATTAACCCAATTTCAAAACGGTGTTAAGTTGAGCTCAAAATTGCAAAAAACATTGGAAAATGCTGAAAAAACATTAACCAGTGTCATGAATGATTCTGGTGAAGAAGTGCCATTCGAACAAGGCTTAGAAAATGAGTAACTTAACTAAATTTTCTGATATCGTATTACCAGAATTTA
Source organism: Dellaglioa sp. CoH-57-MRSF-19 (assembly GCF_056781975.1). The sequence goes on along the minus strand of NZ_JBXAXW010000002.1, from coordinate 235,656 downwards.
ATCAAATTATGTTGAATCAATTACAGGCTTTAGACACTGAAAAAAAGTTAAAAGAATCGATGACTTATTCAGTTGAAGCGGGTGGTAAACGTATTAGACCACTAATCATTTTTGTTATTTGTCAAATGCTTAATCGTAAACTTGATAAGTCAGTTTATTCTATTGCTGGTGCATTAGAATTAATTCATACCTATTCATTAATTCATGATGATTTGCCTGCGATGGATGATGATAATTTAAGACGTGGTAAACCAACAAACCATATTATTTTTGGTGAAAGCATGGCAATTTTAGCTGGTGATGCACTAAATACATTAGCCTTTGAATGGATCAGTAACGCAGAGTTGCCTGATTCACAAAAGGTATTACTAATGGGTCAACTAGCTAGGTTAGCTGGCCCAGAGGGAATGGTTGGCGGTCAAGTTGCCGATATTGAAGGTGAACAAAAAGAGTTATCATTAGCGCAGTTGAAACAGGTGCATAAGCGTAAAACGGGTGATTTAATTGAATTTTCAGTTTACGCAGGTAGCATACTTGGAAAAGCGACTGACCAACAGCACGTAGCGTTTATGGCATATGGACGTCATTTTGGGTTAGCTTTTCAAATCTATGATGATATTATGGATGTCGTTGGGACATCTGAAGAGATGGGCAAGGCTGTTCATAAAGACAATCAAGAAAATAAAAATACGTATCCTGGACTAATGGGAATTGATCAAGCTTATAGGATGCTCGAAGAAGTAACCAATCAAGCTAAAGATGCTATTCAAACGCTTAAGCAAACAGGGTTGGAGACAGAGTATTTGGAAGAATTGTTACATTACTTTAAATTAAAAAATTAGGAGTCACTATGAAAAAAGAGCGCATTGATGTTTTATTAGTTAAACAAGGGTTATTTGAAACTCGTGAACAGGCCAAACGTGCAGTTATGGCTGGTGAAATTCTGGGTGAGAATGAAGAACGATTGGATAAACCAGGTGTTAAAATTTCTGAAGAAACTGTGCTTCATTTTAAAGGTAAAAAATTACCTTATGTGAGCCGCGGTGGACTTAAATTAGAAAAAGCCCTTAAAGTATTTGATGCAACCGTTCAGGATAAAACGGTCTTAGACATTGGATCATCAACCGGTGGCTTTACCGATGTTGCTTTACAAAATGGCGCAAAATTAAGTTATGCGTTAGATGTTGGTACCAATCAATTAGTTTGGAAATTACGACAAGATCCAAGAGTTGTTGTGATGGAAAATACTAACTTCAGATATAGTAAAAAAGAAGATTTTGAATTTGGACAACCCAATTTTGCAACAATAGATGTATCGTTTATTTCATTACATCTTATTTTACCTGCATTAAAGAAAATTATTACTGAAAATGGGGATGTTGTGGCATTAATAAAACCCCAATTTGAAGCAGGAAAAGAAAATGTTGGAAAACATGGTATTGTACGAGATGAAAAGATTCATCGTCAAGTGCTCGAAGACATTGTTCAATTTTCTATTTCCACTGGATTTAATGTTGCGGATTTAAGCTACTCACCAATTAAGGGTGGCGAAGGTAATATTGAATTTTTAATTCATTTAAAGTCTGCGATAAATGAAATTGGCGAGATTTCGGATAAGGTTAGTATCGATGGCGTATTAACTGCTGCATACGATAACCTGAATGCCGTTAAATAAGGATTTAAAGTGAAGTTCTTTAATAATAATTGAAATTACGTTATACTAACTCTATGGGTGGTAGAGGTTATCGGGTGAGGGGGACTTTAATGAAAAAGCAAGAACGGCAACGTTATGTTCGTGAATTATTGAAGAACAATAATATTGATAAGCAGGAAGATTTTGTGAGTTTGCTTAAAAAACAAGGGATTACAGTCACACAAGCAACTATTTCTAGAGATATTAAAGAAATGCAATTAATTAAAGTGCCATCTGCTGATGGAACTTACAGTTATAATTTACCTGTTCAAAAAAAATTGAATACAGAAAAAAAATTAACTAAAACGTTAAAAGATGCTTTTATATCAACTGATGTTCAAAATGAAATGTGTCTCGTTAAGGTGACGCCAGGAAGTGGTCCAGCAATCGTATCTTTAATTGAACAAATGAATTATTCATTTGTTTTTGGTACTTTAGGCGGAGATGGATCAGCTCTAATTATCTGTCACTCGAACAAAGATGCGTTAAAGTTAAGTAAAATTTTAAATGAGATTGTAACTGAATAGATAGAAATAAAATCTGTGACATTTGTTTCAGATTTTTTCTATTAAAGGGGTGAAAAAAATGTTACAAGAATTGACAATAAAAGATTTTGCCATTATTGATTCTTTGAATATCGATTTCATGGCTAATATGACAGTTTTAACAGGTGAAACTGGTGCGGGTAAATCCATTATCATTGATGCTTTGGGCCTCTTATCAGGTGGTAGAGGGTCCCAAGAATTTATTAGAAAAGATGCAAAAAAAATGGTGCTACAAGGACTCTTTATGCCAACTGAAAACTCAAATACGTTAACGAAGTTGGACCAATTAGGTATTGGCCATGATGATAACTCTGTGATTTTACAACGTGAAATACATAGATCTGGTAAAAATATTTGTCGCATAAACGGTATGTTGGTTAACACGAGTACACTAAAATCAATTGGTGAAACGTTAGTTGATATTCATGGCCAAAATGAACATCAAGAATTAATGCAACAGGATAAGCATTTGGGCATGTTAGATGAATATATTAAAAATGATATTCAAACACTGAAGCATAGTTATCAAGAAGCATTTGAATACTATCAAAACCTAAATAAGTTACAAATAAAAAGACAAACAAATCAAAACGAATGGGCACAACGATTAGATATGTTACATTTTCAAAAAGATGAAATTGAAAGTGCAGATTTAATTGAAAATGAAGAAGACATATTAAGCGCTGAAAAAGAACGTCTAGAAAATTTTCAAACTATTAATCAGTCACTGGATGCAAGTTACCAAGCGTTATCGGGTGATGATGAAAATACAGTTGACCATGTTGGTGTTGCAATGTCTAACATGCTAAAAATTGATAATTTAGATAGTGAATATAAAGACTTAGCAGAACGGTTGTCGTCAGCCTATTATATGCTGCAGGATGCATCTAGTGACCTATTGCGTCAGTTAGACTCCCTGGAATGGGATGAGCAACGATTAAATGAGATTGAAAATAGGCTTGAATTAATTGTACAATTAAAACACAAATATGGTGATTCTGTTGAAAAAATATTAGCTTATTTGAGTCTTATATCTGAAGAATTAATTGAAATGGAAGCAACTGAAGGTAATGCAGATGATTTAGATAATCAAGTTAATTTAGCTAGAAAAGAAGCCCATAAATTGGCTGATAAATTAACTAATGTTCGAAAAAAAGCAGCCATCATTCTACAAAAAGAAGTGCATAAACAGTTAAGTGAGTTGTATATGGACAAAGCCGTTTTTGAAGTTAAATTTGATTCACTCAATCAGTTAAATAGTACCGGACAAGATAAAGTTGAATTTTATATTCAAACAAATGTTGGGGAAACAATGGGGCCATTAGCTAAGATTGCTTCTGGTGGTGAACTTTCTCGAATGATGTTAGCGTTAAAGACAATTTTTTCTAGGACGCAAGGTGTCACAAGTATTATATTTGATGAAGTTGATACAGGAGTTAGTGGACGTGTTGCCCAGGCAATTGCTGAAAAAATTAATCAAATTGCCCAACAATCACAAGTTCTATGTATCACACATTTGCCACAGGTTGCTGCAATTAGCGAGCACCATTACTTTATAGCTAAAGAAGTGATTTGTGAACGTACAGAAACATCTATTAAATTGTTATCTAAGGAAGATCGTATTCAAGAAATTGCTCGAATGCTTGCCGGTTCTGAGATTACACCTTTAACTGTTAAACATGCTGAAGAATTACTAAATACGGCACAAAAAAAATAATTAAAACCAAGGTACTACTATGAATAGATGATTGGTTAGTTATAAAAAAGGAGAGTACTAATATGCTTAAGTTTGATAAAATATCAAAAATTTATAAAGGTAATAAAGCTGTAGATAATTTTAATTTGGAAGTTCAAGATGGTGAATTCATTTGTTTCATCGGAACATCTGGTTCAGGTAAAACAACTACTATGAGAATGATTAACCGTATGTTGACACAAACAGAAGGTACAATCACTATTGATGGTAAAGATATAGCCAAAATGGATCCCGTTAAATTACGTCGTAAAATCGGATATGTTATTCAAAATATTGGTTTAATGCCACATATGACTATTCGTGAAAATATTACATTAGTACCAAAATTATTAAAATGGCCTGAAGAAAAAAGAGATGAACGCGCTAAAGAAATGATTAAATTAGTTGAACTACCAGAATCATATTTAGACCGTTACCCATCTGAACTTTCTGGTGGGCAACAACAAAGAATCGGAGTTGTCAGAGCTTTAGCTGCTGATCAAGATATTATCTTGATGGATGAACCTTTTGGTGCGCTTGATCCTATTACTAGAGAAGCTTTACAAGATTTAGTTAAAGATTTACAAGAACGTTTAGGTAAGACATTCGTTTTTGTTACTCATGATATGGATGAAGCTTTAAAATTAGCAACACGAATTGTTGTTATGTCTGAAGGAAAGATTGTTCAAGCAGATACACCCGATAATATTTTGAAAAATCCAGCAAATAAATTTGTTGAAAACTTGATTGGTCAAGATAGACTTATCCAAGCTCGTCCAAGTATTACAACTGTTGGTCAAGTTATGTTAGCTAACCCAGTTTCAATTACACCAGGTAAGTCATTAGTAACAGCTATTCGTTTAATGCATGATCGTCGAGTTGATACGTTGTTAGTTACTGATGATGCTGGTATTTTAAAGGGTTATATTGATATTGAAAGCTTAGATTATAGTTTCAATACATCAAGTAGTGTCAGCGATATTATGAACAAAGATATTTTCTATGTTAAAGAAGATTCATTAGTTCGTGATACTGTTGAACGTATTTTAAAACGTGGATTTAAAAATGTACCTGTTATTAATAAAGATGGTATATTAGTCGGAATTGTAACCCGCGCTACCCTAGTTGATATTGTTTATGATGCACTTTGGGGTGATGAAAATAGTGCTTCTCATGAAGAAGTAACTAAAATAATGACGTCAGACTCAGGTACAGATACCGATGAAACTAGCCCAAGTTCAACGAAGGAGGGTTAATAATGACTTCATTTTTACAAGAATATGGGGCAATGATTGTCTCAAAATTATGGGAACATATTGAAATTTCAGGAATGGCATTATTTTTTGGAGTAGCAATAGCTGTTCCTTTAGGAATTTTACTAACAAGATTACCTAAGACAGCCAATATTGTAATTGCAATTGCTAGTATGTTGCAAACAATTCCTGCTTTAGCTTTACTAGCCATGATGATTCCTTTATTTGGGATTGGTAAGTTACCAGCTGTTGTAGCATTATTTATCTATTCGTTGTTACCAATATTAAGAAATACGTATATTGGTATTAAAGAAGTGGATCCAGTGTTAAAAGACGCTGCTAAAGGGATGGGTATGACTAATTTGCAGTCGATTCTGCAAGTTGAATTAGTTATGGCATCTCAGGTTATTATGTCTGGAATTCGTTTAGCTGCAACTTATGTAATTGCTTGGGCAACATTAGCTTCATATATTGGTGCTGGTGGCTTAGGGGATATGATTTTTAATGGATTAAATTTGTATCAACCAAAATTAATTTTAGGCGGTACAATTCCAGTTATCTTATTAGCCTTACTAGTTGATTTTATACTTGGACAGGTTGAAAAAAAGGTAGCACCAAAAACAACAAGAAATTAAGGAGGCTTTAACATGAAAATTACGATGAAAAAAATACTTGTTAGCTTAAGCCTTCTGTTTGCCGGTGTGAGTCTATCAAGTTGTGGGTTTCCTGGTTTAACAGGTGGCTCTGAATCGACAATTAAAATTGTCGCACAATCAACGACGGAATCTCAAATTATTGGATCAATGCTACAACAATTGATTGAACATGAATCAGATAATCAAGTAGAACTGATAAATAATTTAGGTTCTGGTACATTAAGTTTTAATGCACTCAAAAACGGTGATGCAGATATATCATCTGCTAGATATACAGGAACTGACTTAAGTGCGGTATTAAATAAACCAGTAGAAAAAGATACCGTTAAAGCTAATAAAATAGTTAAAGATGGATTCGAAAATAGATTCCAAATGAAATGGTTTGATAGTTTAGGTTTTGCTGATACTTATGCATTTATGGTTACAAAAGAGACAGCTAAAAAGTACAATTTAAACACAGTATCTGATTTAAGAAAAATTGAATCTAAATTAACAGTCGGTGTTGATGCCAACTGGATTAGCCGTGTAGGTGATGGTTACGATGGTTTCCAAAAAGAATATAATATTAAATTTGGTAACATTTATCCTATGCAGATTGGATTAGTCTATAGCGCTTTGGCAAAGGGTAAAATGGATGTTGTTCTTGGATATTCAACTGATGGCCGAATTAAGAGTTATGATCTGAAAATTTTGAAGGATGATCGTCACTTCTTCCCACCATATTCAGCAAGCCTTGTTGCAAATGATTCTATCTTGAAGGAACATCCTGAATTAACACCGCTTATTGATCGACTTAAAAACAAAATTAATTTATCAACAATGCAATCATTAAATTACAAAGTTGATAATGATTTTTACGAACCAGCAGTAGTTGCAAAACAATTCTTAGAAGAACATCATTACTTCGAAAAGGCGGGTGATTAATATGAATACTTTTGATCAATTGATGTCTTATTTTAGTAATAATGGGTTATATGTTTTACAAGAATTTACAAGACATTTTTTAATTTCAATATATGGTGTGATAATTGCTGCAATTATTGGGATTCCAATCGGAATTTTTATCTCAAAACATCATAGATTGAGCGATGTAGCAATAGGTGCTGCTAATGTTATTCAAACTGTACCATCATTAGCAATGTTATCTATTATTATGTTGGGACTAGGTTTAGGTGTTAATACAGTTATTGTAACTGTTGCACTTTACTCACTATTACCTATTTTAAAAAATACGTATTCAGGGATGATTAATGTTGATCCTGGCGTTCTTGATTCTGGTAAAGGGATGGGAATGACGAGACTTCAAATCCTTTATATGATTGAGTTACCGTTATCATTATCAGTTATCATGGCCGGAATTAGAAATGCATTAGTTGTTGCAATTGGTATTACAGCAATTGGTTCATTTATTGGTGCAGGTGGACTTGGAGATATTATTATCCGAGGAACAAATGCAACTGATGGAGCAGCTATTATTTTAGCTGGTGCATTGCCAACAGCTCTAATGGCCGTTATTGCTGATGCAATTTTGGCACTTATTCAAAGAAAATTTGATCCAACAACAATTAAACGTAAATAAAAAAATGGTCATTTTCTAGTTGTTATAGAAAGTGACCATTTTTATATTGAATCGATTAAAGCGATATAACGGAGTTGATTATCAGTAAGAAGGTAAGTGATATTCGTATATTGCGTTTTAAATATTAATTGATTAGAACCAGAACGTCGGTGTAAGGTACCACGAAGTTCTTGGAATTCTTTTTGAAATCCAGTTGGATTTAATTGTAAAATAATTGTTTTTTTCATTTTTAAAACTTTTTCTGTAAAGAGTGCTAATTGAAATTGAGGCATTTGTGGTCTTAAAATAAAGTCATCTAAATCAAAAATTTTATGATATGAATATTGTAGTGTTGAGCCAATAGTTTGAATTGTTGTTTGTTGTTTATTTTGCATAATAAAGTTCCTCCCCGAACGTTTGTTTGTATTTTCATTATACGAACAAACGTTCGGTAAAGCAAGTGTTAATTTATAATATATTTAAAAGATGACAACAGCGCATAAAAAGCTTGAATAATAGCCGTAAAAAGTGCATACTATTTATTAATACTTATCTTAGAGGAGTTTACAAATTTAATGGCTAATCGTGGAATGTTGATCGTACTATCTGGTCCATCAGGGGTCGGTAAAGGAACCGTAAGAAAAGCAATTTTTGACCAAGCTGACAATAAGTTTCTTTATTCAATTTCAATGACCACTCGTAAAATGCGAGAAGGCGAAGTTGATGGTGTTGACTATCATTTTGTATCAAAAGAAGAATTTGAGAATGAAATTTCAACGGGCGGTATGTTAGAATACGCCAAGTATGTTGACAATTACTATGGAACACCGTTAAAATATGTAAATAAGATGCTTGACGCTGGTCAAGATGTCTTTCTTGAAATTGAAGTACAAGGTGCTATGCAAGTTCGAGAAAAAATTTCTGATGGTTTATTTATTTTCTTAACGCCACCTGATTTGATGGAATTAAGACAAAGAATTACAGGACGTGGAACGGATGATTCTGCAACTATTGATAAACGAATGACAAAAGCCATTGGTGAGATTGATATGATGCAGAATTACGATTACGCGGTTGTTAATGATGAAATAAATGATGCTGTTGAAAAAATTCAAACGATTATTAAAGCTGAACGTTGGCGTGTAAAACGATTTTTACCTGACTATAGAAAACAATTAGGAGATGTATTTAAATGATTTTATATCCTTCAGTAGATGACTTATTGAAACAAGTAGATTCAAGATACTCATTAATTATGTTAGCAAGTAAACGTGCCCATGAATTAGATGCTGGCGCTCTACCAATGCTTTCTAATTACAAATCAAAAAAGAATGTTGGACGTGCTTTGGAAGAAGTTGTTACTGGTGATTTAATTATTGATCCAGTTGAAAAAGAAGATATTCGTTAATCTGATTAAATGAAAAGGAGTTAAGACAAGCTAATTGTCCTAACTCCTATTTTATTTCTTAGAAAATTGATACAATAGAGAATAGAATAAATTCGGTATGGGGGCGACATGAAATGACACTTGAAAATAAAAAAATCGGTCTTGTTGTAACAGGTGGTATTGCAGCGTATAAAAGTTTGGGATTAGTCCGAGCACTAATTAAACAAGGTGCTAGCGTTCGAGTTGCGATGACCAAAGCTGCAACTGAATTTGTAACACCCTTGAGTTTTGAAACGTTGAGTAAAAATAGGGTGTTAACTGATTTATTTTCAGGAAAAGAGTCTGAGCATGTTGCACATATTGAATTTGCAGACTGGGCAGAATTAATGGTTATTGCACCAGCGACAGCAAACATTATCGCAAAAATGGCCAATGGTATCGCAGATGATTTTGTTTCAACCACTTTATTAGCAACTGAGGCACAAAAAATTGTTGTGCCCGCAATGAATGAACATATGCTAATGAATTCTGCTACACAACGTAATCTTAAATTTTTAGGACGAAATAACATTCAGATTATTGAACCAGAAATAGGCTTTTTAGCAGAAGGTTATTCAGGTAAGGGACGTTTTCCCGAATTAAATGTGATAATGTCAGTTATTCAAACTTCCTTTGAGGATAGTGACAAACCATTAGAAGGTAAAAATGTCTTAGTGACAGCTGGTGGTACACGAGAACGAATCGATCCAGTTCGTTTTATCGCTAATGATTCTTCTGGTAAAATGGGTTTCGCAATTGCGATTGAAGCGCAAAAGTTAGGTGCTAATGTCACCTTAATTAGCGGAATAAGCCAGTTGCCAGACCCAATTGGCGTGACAACAATTAGAGTTACAACTGCGTTAGAGTTATCTGAAGCTATCAATAAGCGATTTGATGACCAAAATATTTTGATAATGGCAGCAGCTGTTTCAGATTATCGTGTACAAAATGTTGCAGATCAGAAAATAAAAAAAGCTGAATCTACTTTAACGTTAATATTAGAAAAAAATCCAGATATTTTAAAACATTTGGGCCAAATTAAGCAAAATCAGTATTTAGTCGGATTTGCTGCGGAAACCCAAAACGGACTAGAAAATGCACAAGAAAAATTAGAAAAGAAAAATTTAGATTTATTGGTTTTAAATGATGTCTCAAATTCTGCCATTGGATTTAATAGCAATGATAATGAGGTAACACTGCTTAGACCAAACAGAAAAAATGATTTCATAAAGCAAACAAGTAAAAAGCAAATTGCTAAGGAATTATTAGCTACTATTATAAGCGATGTAGTAAAATAAGCAGTTAATTAAATGAAAGGAGGTTTCAGTATGTCACAATATGCAAAAATTATCGTTGATGTTCCTACGATGCAAACGGACCAGCCATATACGTATTCAATCCCAGCAGTATTAACAAATCAGATTGAGATTGGCATGCGGGTTATTGTACCATTTGGGAATGGTAAACGATTGGTTCAAGGATTTGTAATTGATCTTTTTGATAAGAATGAGTTCGATGGTCATGTAAAAGATATTCAATCAGTCGTTGATTTAAGACCTGTTGTGAATACTGAATTATTAGACTTATCTGAGTGGATAGCTAATGAAACCTTTTCCTTCCGTATAACTGCCTTACAAATGGTTTTACCGAGTGTCATGCGTGCAACCTATAAAAAGCGAGTTCGTTTAATTGACGAAATTGATGAAGATTTACAAGATAAATTATTTCAAGGTCAAGATTCTATTGAATTTGATCCAGAACATATGGATGCTCAAATAATTAAAGAATTATTACAACTTACCAAGGCTGAAAAGGCTGAGATGATTTATGAAGTTGGCAATAAAGCTAAAGTTAAAATGCAAATATCAATCCAACCAAAACTTGGATTCGAAGCATATGAAAATATTCGAAGTGGTTTACGTAAAAATGCTAAACAACAGCACTTATTGATTGACTATCTACAATCACTCACTGAAGATAGCTTGATTCCTCAGAAACAAGTTGTTGAGGAAATAGGCGTGACACCTGCAACAATTACAGCTGGAGCAAAAAATGGTTGGCTTGAAAAAGTTGAGACTGAGGTATATCGGGACCCATATAAAGACACAATTATTGAGCCAACCAATATGCAAGAATTAACCTCAGATCAAGAGGTTGCGGTGCTAGCTGTCGATGAGGCTATTAAAAGTGGAACTAATACAACATTTTTACTTCAAGGTGTGACGGGGAGTGGGAAAACAGAAGTTTATTTGCAGACAATCGCAAAAGCGCTAGAACTTAGAAAAACAGCTTTGATGCTTGTACCAGAAATAGCTTTGACACCCCAAATGGTTAAGCGAGTTAAATCACGATTTGGTAATCTAGTTGCGGTCCTGCATAGCGGTTTGTCTGACGGTGAGCGTTATGATGAATGGCGCCGGATTGAGCGTAAAGAAGCGCAAGTAGTTGTCGGTGCACGTTCAGCCGTTTTTGCACCATTAGATAATATTGGCGTTATTATTGTTGATGAAGAGCATGAATCGAGCTATAAACAAGATGAAACACCAAGGTATCATGCAAGGGATGTTGTTCTTTGGAGAAGTAAAAGACATCAGTGTCCTGTCATATTGGGTAGTGCAACACCATCCCTCGAATCTCGTGCTAGAGCTCAAAAAGGCGTGTATGAGTGGTTACAATTACCTCAACGTATAAATGGTCATCCCATGCCAGAAGTTACGCTAATTGATATGAGAGAAGAAATGAAAAAGACTGGTGAGAGTAATTTTTCTGAGCCACTTAGACATGAAATTACTAAGCGCCTTGAGAAAAATGAACAGACTGTTTTAATGTTAAATCGTCGTGGGTTTTCATCTTTCGTAATGTGCCGAGATTGTGGATTCGTGCTACCTTGTCCTAACTGTGATACTTCTTTAACATTGCATATGGATACTCATACAATGAAATGTCATTATTGTGGACATGAAGAAGGTATTCCTAAAACTTGTCCTAACTGTCATAGTCGAAAAATTAGATATTATGGTACAGGTACGCAAAAAGTTGAAGAAGAACTTAAAACGTTATATCCAGAGGCTAAAATTTTACGAATGGACGTTGATACGACACGTAAAAAAGGCGCACACGAAAAAATCCTAGCTAAATTTGGCGCAAAAGAAGCTGATATTTTATTGGGTACACAAATGATTGCGAAAGGGTTAGACTTTCCTGATGTGACGTTAGTTGGCGTTCTTAATGCAGATACAGCACTTAGTTTGCCTGATTTTAGATCAAGTGAAAGAACGTTCCAATTATTAACCCAAGTGAGCGGTCGAGCTGGTCGAGCTGAAAAAGAAGGACATGTTATTATCCAAACTTTTAATCCAGATCACTACGCGATTCAATATGCGAAGCATCATGACTATGAATCATTTTATAAAAAAGAAATGTCAGTTCGACATATGGAAAATTATCCACCATATTATTATACAATTCAGCTCACTGCTAGTTATACGGATGAGGCTGGAGCAGCGAAAAAAATGTTAGAAGCAGTTCAATTTTTAAAACCAGTGTTATCAAAGAATGCGATTATTCTTGGACCAACACCAAAATCAATTATGCGTGTTAATAATCGTTTTTATTATCAAGTGGTTATTAAGTATAAATCAGAAGGTCAATTAAAAGAACGACTAAGAGAGTTAATGACTAAATCTCAAGCCGAAGTTCGAAAAGGTTTAAAATTAACGATTGATTCTGAACCAGTAAACTTTATTTAAATTAAGGAGATATTATGACGTCAATTGTATTTATGGGAACACCAGAATTTTCAGCTCCAATTTTAGAAAGTTTAATTGAAAACGGCTATGACGTGAAAGCTGTTATGACACAACCAGATCGAATGGTTGGGCGAAAACGTATTTTAACGCAATCACCAGTAAAACAAGTTGCAGTAAAACATGGTATTGAGGTATTACAACCAGAAAAATTAAGTGGCAGCGATGAAATGGCCAAAGTAATTGCAATGGCACCCGATTTTTTGGTAACTGCAGCATTTGGACAATTTTTACCAACAAAATTATTAGAATCTGCTAAAATTGGTGCAATAAACGTCCATGGTTCACTATTACCTAAATATCGTGGTGGCGCACCAATTCAATATGCTATTATGAATGGTGAACAAGAAACAGGTATTACCATTATTTATATGGTTAAAAAAATGGATGCTGGAAATATTATTAGCCGTCGTGCAATTAAAATTGAAAATAATGATGATACTGGTTCAATGTTTGAAAAATTAAGTTTATTAGGTAAGGAACTATTACTTGAAACATTACCAAAACTAATTGATGGTACAAGTGAATCAACACCACAAAATGAAGATAAAGTAACCTTTTCACCTACCATTAAACCAGAAGAAGAAGCCCTTGATTTTTCAAAAACGGCTAATGAAATAGACTGGAAAATTCGTAGCTTAAGACCGGTACCTGGTGCATATACGATTTTAAAGGGTAAGAGAACTAAAATATGGGATATAACTGTACTAGATAAAAAAACTATTTTATCTGCTGGAAAAGTAGTTGAAGTAGCTAAAAAATCACTTGAAATTGCTTGTGGTGATGGGACCGTATTAGCTATTAATTCGCTTCAACCAGATGGTAAATCAAAACAAACCATTGTCGACTACCTAAACGGTAGTGGGCAAGGAATAAAAGAAGGACAACAGGTGATTGATGTATGACAACTGATTTAAAAACGACACCCCGATTCTTAGCAGTTGATCTTTTAACAAGAGTTGCTAAACAAGGGACGTATTCAAATATTGCGTTGAACCAAGTGATTAAGAATAATCATATGGAAGTTCGGGATGCTCATTTATTAACACAACTAGTTTACGGTGTTATCCAAAGACGTCTCACTTTAGAATATTGGTTGGCACCATTTGTTAAAAATCCTAGCAAAATGGATAATTGGGTTCAAGAATTACTATTGAGTGCCATTTATCAGATGCATTATCTTGATAAAATTCCAACTCGCGCAATTTTTAATGAATCAATTGAAATTGCAAAACGAAAAGGCCATGCAGGTACGCGTAAATTTGTTACTGGTGTTTTACATGCAATTGAGCGTGAAGGTATCCGTCCTGTTTCTGAAATTAAAGATGATATTGAACGTTTGAGTATTGAAAGTAGTACACCAGTTTGGTTGGTAAACGAATTAATTAAACAAGTAGGCTTAGAAAAAGCGACACATTTGTTGGCTTCAATCAATGAAGCACCTGATCAATCTGTTAGAGTAAATACAGCTAAAGCAACTGTCGAAGAAGTCATTGAAAAAATGGAAAATGAAGGCTTTGAGGTGAAACGTAGTCAAGTTTCACCAGTTGGGTTATTAGTGACTAATGGATTTGCTCCTGATAGTGGCGTTTATCACGATGGGTTAATTACGATTCAAGATGAAAGTGCAATGTTAGTTGCTGACGCAATGAATATTCAACCAGGTGATAAAGTTTTAGATGCATGTGCCGCACCAGGTGGAAAAACAACCCATATTGCATCATTCCTAGATGAAACTTTATTTGGTGAAGTTGTAGGGTTAGATATTCATGCACACAAAGTTAAATTAATCGGTGATAATGCTAAACGTTTAGGTTTATCTAGTGTTGTTGAGGAGATGGTATTAGATGCACGTTTAATTTCAGAAGAATTTGATAATGAATATTTTGATTCAATTCTTGTTGATGCACCTTGTTCTGGAATTGGATTATTACGTCGTAAACCAGAAATTAAATATGAAAAAACATTAGCTGATTCAAATAATTTACAAAAAATTCAATTAGCTATTTTAGACAAAGTGGCACCAACTTTGAAAAAAGGTGGTCGCTTAACTTATAGTACATGTACTATTTTAGATATTGAAAATAAGGATGTTGTTAACCAGTTTGTTGAAACTCATCCTGAATTTAAAGTGATTGAAACGCCAACTGCTTTGGCATTAAAAGAAAATAGAGACGATAAAGAATTAACTATTTATCCGGATGATTATCATTCAGATGGATTTTTCATTACATGTTTAGAAAAACAACTTTAGACTCGAGGTGTAAGAATGAAAGTTGCCTATCAAACAGATGTAGGTAGTGTCAGAGAAAATAATGAAGATTACGTCGGTGTCTTTCACAATAAAAGTGGTATTTCTTTTGTGATGGTTGCAGATGGTATCGGTGGTCATTTGGGCGGAGATGTTGCTTCAGAAATGGCCGTTTCACACATGGGATTTCGATTTGAAGGAACTAATTTTAGCCAGCCCAGTGATGCAATTAAATGGATAACCAAAGAAGTAGAGATGGAAAATAAACAAATTATTGAAAAGTCTAATCAATATGAAGATCTTTCAGGTATGGGCACAACAATGGTATGTGCCATATTCTTTGAAGAAAAATATATTGTTGCCAATATTGGTGATAGCCGAGGATACTTATTACGTGACAAAGAACTTTATCAATTAACTGAAGATCATTCAGTAGTGAATGAATTAATTAAGCGTGGCGAACTAACCGTAGAAGATGCTAAAAATTATCCGCAAAAGAATATGATTACAAGAAGTTTAGGTATCTCGTCAGATGCTGATGCTGATATTGCGGTTAATGATTCTGAGTCGGGTGATTTATTATTATTATGCACAGATGGCTTAACTAATATGGTCTCTGATGATGAAATCAAGACGGTCTTAAAAAATACTACAACTGTTGAAGAAAAAGGCTCGGAATTAATTAGATTGGCCAATAAGGCAGGCGGATTAGATAACATTACCGCACTCCTGGTTAGCAATGATCGGGGGATAGTGTAATGAAACCTGATACAATTTTTAATGAACGTTATAAAATAATAAATTCATTAGGCGAAGGTGGCATGGCAAATGTCTATCTTGCGACTGATTTAATTTTGGATCGACCAGTAGCTGTTAAAGTATTGCGAGTCGATTTAAGGGATGATCAAGATACTGTTAGACGTTTTAAACGTGAGGCATTGGCAACAACTGAATTGGTTCATCCAAATATTGTGAATGTTTATGATGTCGGTGAAGTAGACGGACTGCAATTTATGGTCATGGAATATGTGCCGGGACATGATTTAAAAACATATATAGCAAAAAGGTTCCCAATTCCATATCAAGTTGTGATTGATATTATGACTCAAATTTTATCAGCTGTAGAAGTAGCACATGATCACAGTATTATTCATCGTGATTTAAAACCACAAAATATTTTAATAGATGCAGATGGTAATGCTAAAATTACAGATTTTGGTATTGCTGTGGCATTGGCTGATCATTCGTTAACACAAACTAATACTTTATTGGGTTCTGTTCATTATCTTTCGCCAGAACAGGCTAGAGGTAGCATGGCAACAAAACAATCTGATATCTATTCGCTTGGTATTATTTTGTATGAAATGTTAACTGGGCGAGTTCCTTTTGAAGGTGAAACAGCTGTTTCAATTGCCCTAAAACATTTTCAAAGTGATGTGCCATCTGTTCGGGAATTTGATCCTAATATTCCGCAGTCTCTTGAAAATGTTGTTTTACAAGCAACAAGTAAAGTACCGCGAGATAGGTTCCAATCTGCTGGAGAAATGTCAATTGCTTTGCGAGAATCTTTGGCTAAAAAAAATGTGGCAAAGTGGCAGCCTGAAGAGGTTATCAGTGGTGAAACTAAAGTATTGCCGGTATTTGATAAGCAGACTGTAGAAACACTTAGTCCGAATCAGGAACCAGATGTAAAAAAAGATACGAAAAAGAAAATGAGTCGTCGTAAAAAATGGACTATCGGCGCAATCATTTTTGCTTTTGTCGCTCTTATTCTGGGTGGTGCGATTCTTGCAATGAGTTCACCAAAAGAAGTTAAGGTCCCTGATTTAAGCGGAATGACAGTTAGTGAAGCAAAATCAAATTTAGCAGACAAAAATTTGAAACTTGGTAAAATTACTCGAACAAATAGTGAAACCGTTGATAGTGGTAATATCATTAATTCAACACCTAAGAAGAATGAAATAATTCGAGAAAAAAATCAGGTTGATGTAATGGTATCAAAGGGAAAAGCTAAGATAACAATCGAGAATTACGTTGGTAGTAATTATGAGGATGTTAAAACAACGTTAGAAAATGATGGCTTTAAAGTTGAAAAAGAAACGGAAGAGTCAGAATCTGTGACTGAAAATGAAATTATGGCGCAAGATGTCACAGCGGGTGATAAGGTAGTTCCGAGTGATACAGTGATTACATTGACAGTTAGTTCAGGTCCTAAAGTGTATACACTTAGAGATTTAACAGGATATACAAGAAAAAGTGTTCAGGATTATACAAGCGAATTAGGTGGTAATCTGACAATTAGCGAGGCCTACTCAGATTCAGTTGACAAAGGTCAAGTTATTAAACAATCACCAGCAGAAGGAAGCTCTTTTTCTAAAGGTGATCGATTATCAGTTGTTATTTCTAAAGGAAAAAAAGTCACAACTGATGAATTTACCAGGACTATATCTGTTCCATTCAAATCAATTGTGTCAGAAAGTTCAAGTTCAGTTGATGAAGAAAAAGATACGGATGAGGACAAAGACTCGTCGTCAGATGATAGTTCCAGCTCTAGTTCAAGTTCTTCAGAATCAAAAGCAGATGAAAATGCTATTGAAATTTATATTGAAGACAAAACACATAACATTGATGATATTTATGAACGGAAAACAATTACAAAAGATACTGATTTTAAATTATCATTTGTTTTAGATTCTGGAAAAGCAGGAAAATATAAAATTTTGCGTGATGGTGAAGTAATTGCGGAAAATGATAATGTAACTAAAAATTAAATAAAAGATGTGGTAAAATTAGATTAGAGGGTAAACTTCTAATCTATTTTTTAATTAATCATATAAAACGGTTACATGAGTCCAGTTAAAGGAGGTTAATTTATTGGTAACAGGTCAGATTAGACAATCATTAAGTGGCTTTTACGACGTTGATGTCGAAGGCGAAACTTATCGAACAAGGGCTCGAGGTAATTTTAGAAATTCTAACCAGGCACCACTAGTTGGCGATTGGGTTGACTTCAAAGCTGAAAATAAAAAAGAAGGCTATATTCTTAATATTCATGATCGAGAAAACAGCTTAATTCGACCACCAGTAGCTAATATTGATGAAGCAATTGTTGTAACGTCATGTGTTGAACCAGCATTTTCAAGCAATCTATTAGATAGACAATTAATTATGCTAGAATCGCATCATGTTAAGCCAGTCTTATACTTTTCAAAGGGCGATTTAATTCCTGAAGAGAAAGTAGTTGAAATAAGCAGTATTATTGAAGCTTATAGTCAAATCTATCCAACATTTTTTCCATTTGGTAAAAATGAAGATGTTGTGGTTAAAGAATTACAAGATACCTTTCCGGGTAAAATTGCAGTCGTAATGGGTCAGACTGGTGCAGGAAAATCAACATTACTAAATAAAATTATGCCAGAGTTGGAGTTGCAGACGGCTGAGATATCAAAAGCCTTACATCGTGGTAAACATACTACTCGTAAGGTAACATTAATGCCTATTGCAGGTGGGCTAATTGCTGATACACCTGGATTTTCTTCTTTTGATTTATTTGATATGTCAAAAGAAGAGTTACCAAAGTTATTTCCAGAATTAAATGAACTATCTGTTGGCTGTAAATTTAGAGGTTGTTTGCATATTAAGGAGCCTAAATGTGCAGTTAAAGCAGCACTTGAACAAGGTAATTTATTACAGAGTCGGTACAAAAATTATTTACAATTTAATCAATTAATTGTTGATCAAAAACCAAACTATAAGAAATGAGATGACCAAAATGAAATTATCACCTTCTATTTTAAGCGCTAATTTTGCAAACTTGGAAAAGGATATTAAAGTTGTTGATCAAGCTGGTGCAGAATATTTACATATTGATATTATGGATGGCCATTTTGTGCCTAATTTAACTTTTGGTGCAAACGTCGTTGAAGCAATTAGACCATTAACAAAAATGGTTTTGGATTGTCATTTGATGGTAGAAAATCCAGAATCTTATATTGAAGAATTTGCTGCGGCAGGTGCTGATATTATTGGGGTTCATGTTGAATCAACTCCCCATATTTTTGGTGTTATTCAACATATTAAAAAATTAGGTGTGAAAGCTGAAGTGGTTATTAACCCAGGAACATCCCTAGAGACAATTAAACAAATTTTGCCACTTGTTGATCAAGTATTAGTGATGACTGTTAACCCTGGATTTGGGGGACAATCATTTATTCCAGAAATGAAACGTAAAATTGACCAATTAGACCGTATCAAACAAGTTCAAAATTATGATTTTGATATTGAAGTTGATGGTGGTGTTAATGATCAAACGATTAAGGAATGTCTTGATAGTGGTGCAACAGTCGCAGTAGCTGGTTCATACATCTACAATAGTGATAATCCAACTGAACAAATTAATAAGTTAAGAGAAGCAACCAAATGAAACTCAATATCTTAGTCGGTGGACCTAAGGAACAGTGGCCTAAGGAATTAGTGGATGGTAACGTTCGTGGACCGTGGATTGGTGTTGACAGAGGTGCATTGCGATTAATAAAACTAGGTATTACACCTGAGCTATCGATTGGTGATTTCGATTCAATGACTGAAAGTGAATTTAATTTAGTATCTAATCATAGTAAAAAAATTAAAATAGCTAATCCTGAAAAAGATGATACAGATACTGAATTTGCTTTGAGAGAAGCCATATCTGAATTTGAGTTTGATTCAGTGACGATTTATGGCGCTACAGGTGGTCGAATTGATCATTTATTGGCTAATTTGTTTTTTATTTTTAGAGAGCCATTTAATACAATGTTTGAAAAAATTTGTTTAGTTGATAAACAAAATTCAATTCGATTCTTTAAATCTGGTAAGTATCAGTTAATAAAAGAAGATGATAAAAAATATCTTGCATTTATTCCACTGTCACCAGTTAAAAAATTGAGTTTAATAGATGAGAAGTATACATTGAATCAAATTAATTTTGTGAACCCGATTTCATTAGCAAGTAATGAATTTATGGGGGATACAGGTGAGTTTAGTTTTGAATCTGGTATTATTATTGTGATTCAAAGTCGTGATGACGAAAAATAGAGCAAAAAAAAAGACTTAGCATAAATGCTGAGTCTTTTTAAATTGAATTAAACACGGGTAACTTTACCTGACTTTAAAGCGCGAGCAGATACATAAACTCTTTTAGGTTTACCATCAACTAAGATGCGAACTTTTTGTAAATTAGGTTTCCAGCTACGGTTTGTTTGGTTCAATGCATGAGAACGTTTCTTACCGAAAGTAGTCTTACGTCCTGTAATAAAATCTTTTGCCATATTCATATCCTCCTCTGCAATTCACTTAAAAAGCAAAGCTATGCTTACTTACCTAAACAAAAATATCATATTTAGCCATATAATGCAATACTTTTCTTTCAAGTAAATTTGCTTGACAGCTTGAAATTCCCGAAGGTAGGGGAATAGAATTTTCTTAGATGCTATTTTTCTTTTATTCTACCATATCCTATGATAAAATACTCTTATTGATTGTGTGAAAATATAAGGAGGCTATTCTTATGGCTGTTAAGATCAAAACGCAATTCGGTACGATTGATATTGATAATGAAGTTATTGCGACAGTTGTCGGCGGTGCCGCAACTGAAATTTTTGGGATTGTCGGAATGGCAAGTAAAAACCAAATTCGTGACAATGTGAATGAAATTTTAAGAAGAGATAATTATTCTAGAGGTGTTGTTGTTCGCCAGGAAGATAATGGTGTTGCTATTGATGTCTACATTATTGTTGGCTATGGCACAAAAATATCTGAAGTTTGTCGTAATGTTCAAGAAAAAGTGAAGTATAATTTAGAAACAATGCTAGGTGTATCTGCTAATTCAGTTAACGTGTTAGTACAAGGCGTTCGCGTACTAGGCGATTAGTAACTAGCTATTTTAGTAGTGACCAAGGAGGAAAAAGAAGTGACTGTTACGAAAATTACGGACCAAGAATTTAGAAAAATGGTCCAAATTAGCTCACAACGATTGGCTAAAAATGCCGAATTTATTAATTCATTGAATGTATTTCCAGTGCCAGATGGTGATACAGGTACAAATATGAACCTTTCGTTCGCAAGTGGGGCAAAGTATGTTCAAGATTCACCTTCTGAACATGTTGGTGAACTATCTTCGATTTTAGCTAAAGGTTTACTGATGGGTGCTCGAGGCAACTCAGGCGTTATTTTATCACAAATTTTTAGAGGCTTTTATAAACGGATCCAAGCTAAAGAGGTTTTAACTGCTACTGATTTGTCAGATGCTTTGACAGGTGGCGTAGAAGTCGCGTATAAAGCCGTTATGAAACCAACTGAAGGAACTATTTTAACAGTTGCAAGAGAAGCCGCTAAGGCTGCAAATAAAGCTGCCTCTGAGAGCGATGATGTTATCGTCGTTATGGAAGCAACTTATGTAGCTGCTAAAAAAGCATTAGCAACAACACCGGATTTATTACCTGTTTTAAAAGAGGTTGGTGTTGTTGATTCAGGTGGTCAAGGATTAACATTTGTTTATGAAGGTTTCTTTGATGCCTTAACTGGTAAGGAAACAATTAGTGAAGAATACAAACCAAATGAAAAAGAAATGGATGAAATGGTTAATGCCAGTCACCATCAGAGTGTTCAAAGTAAATTAAGTACTGAAGATATTAAATTTGGTTATTGTACAGAAATCATGCTTAAATTGGGTGCTGGTCGTTTAGTTGATCGTAAATTTGATTATGATGAATTTAGAAATCATTTAAGTGAAATTGGTGATTCTCTTCTTGTTGTGGCCGATGATGAAGTTGTTAAAGTTCACGTACATACAGAAAATCCTGGTGAAGTGATGACTTATGGTCAACATTATGGTTCATTAATCAAAGTTAAGGTTGATAATATGCGTCAACAACATGAGACAATTTTGGAAAATGATGAAGAAGAGACTGAAGAAACAAGTGAAACTGCAGTACCTAGCGAAATTGCAGTTATTTCAATTTCATCTGGTTCTGGTGTTGCGACACTTTTCAAAAGTTTAGGCGTTTCTTATATTTTAAGTGGTGGTCAAACAATGAATCCAAGTACGGAAGATATTGTTAAGGCAATTGAAGCAACTAAAGCTAAAAATGTGATTATTTTACCTAATAATAAAAATATTTTCTTAGCTGCTGAACAAGCTGTTGAAGTTTCAACAGTTCCAACAGTTGTTGTACCAAGTCGTACAATCGCTCAAGGAATGACAGCAATGCTTGGTTTTAATATTGATAGTACATTAGAAGAAAACAAAGATGCTATGATTGAAAACTTGGATACAGTAACTTCTGGTCAAGTAACAATTGCAGTTAGAGATACAACAATTGAAGGTATTGAGATTAAAAAAGATAATTATATGGGTATTATTGATGGTAGCATCAAAGTAACCGATAATGATCGTAAAAAAGTTGCAATTGAAATGACTAAAGAAATGTTGGATGAAGACAGCGAAATTATCACAATTATTGTGGGTGAAGACGGTTCTGAGGACGAAGCTAAAGAAATCGAAGAAGCCATTTATGAAATTGATGAAGATTTAGAAGTCGAAATTCACGAAGGAGACCAACCGGTCTATCCATACCTAATTTCAGTTGAATAAATAGTAAAAAGTAAAGGTGGGATGAGACTATGTTCTCTCCTGCTTTTTATATTCCGTAGAAAGTGAGGTATCATAATGTCATCATTGAATGATTCAGTTAGTGTTTTAACTGGTGTTGGGCCTAAAAAATTGACTGCACTTAATCAATTAGGAATTAATACAATCATAGATTTATTAACATTTTATCCGTATCGTTATGACGATTTAAAAGCAAAAAAATTATCTGAAATTACTGATCAAGAAAAAGTAACTCTAAAAGGAATTGTCTCTTCTGAACCAGTTTTAATTCGGTTTGGTCAGAAAAGAAATCTGTTAAACGTTAGATTACTAATTGATAGTGATAATATAACCGTTAGTTTTTTTAATCAGCCTTTTTTGCAAAAACAATTTGAGATTGGTAAAGAAGTAGCTGTGTATGGTAAATGGGATGATAAAAGAAAAAGTTTATCTGGGATGAAGTTATTGACGAAGCAAAATGATGATAGGTTATCAGCGATATATCGTTCTTCCAAAGATATTCATCAATCGGCAATTCGACAGTTAATTACACAAGCATTTGAGCAATATGCGAATCAAATTGATTCAATATTACCAAATGACCTGATTAAAAAGTATCGTTTAATTGATTGTAAGACGATGTTACATGATATTCACTTTCCACAGGATGAAAAAGATTTTCATGATGCCAAACGGACGGCTATTTTTGAAGAGTTCTTTTTATTTCAATTGAAATTACAGTATATTAAAAGAAATGATACTAAAAATGATGGTATTAAAATTAACTATCAAAATAATGAATTGAAAAAATTCATTCAGACGTTACCATTTGAATTAACGGCAGCTCAAAAAAGAGTCGTTAATGAAATTTGTTCAGACATGAAACAACCAATCCATATGAATCGATTACTTCAAGGTGATGTTGGATCAGGTAAAACAATTGTTGCAGCAATTGTGATGTACGCGGCTATTACGGCGGGCTATCAAGCCGTTTTAATGGCGCCAACAGAAATATTAGCTGAACAACATGCCAATAACATGGCTACCTTATTCGCAGATTTCCCAGTTAATGTTGCACTTTTAACTGGGTCAATGAAAGTTAAAGCTAGACGTGAACTATTAGCACATCTTGAATCAGGTGAGGTTAATTTAATTATTGGAACACATGCGATTATTCAACCTGATGTGTCATTCAGTCGCGTTGGATTAGTTATTACTGATGAGCAACACCGATTTGGTGTGAATCAACGTCGCATTTTAAGAGAGAAGGGGGCTGAACCGGACGTTTTAGCAATGACGGCCACGCCAATCCCTAGGACGCTAGCAATCACTGCTTATGGCGAAATGGATGTTTCTACGATTAATGAACTACCTGCAGGACGCCAACCTATTTCGACATCTTGGTTAAAGAGTTCTCAAGTAGGTAAAGGAATCGATCTCATTAAAGAACAGTTGATTCAAGGCTCACAAGCTTATATTATTACACCACTAATTGATGAATCTGAAACACTAGATTTAAAAAATGCATTAGCTTTATACGAAAATATGAAAGAAATATTTGAGCCAAAATATAAAGTTGGATTACTGCATGGCAAAATGAAGAATGATGAAAAGGATCAGATTATGGCCGATTTTAAGGCCAATAAATATCAAATATTGGTTTCAACAACGGTTATCGAAGTCGGCGTTGATGTACCTAATGCTACTGTGATGATGATTCATAATGCTGAACGGTTTGGGTTAGCGCAATTACATCAATTACGAGGTCGGGTTGGCCGTGGTAAGAAAGCATCTTATTGTATTTTAATTGCTGATCCTAAAAATGATTTTGGAAGACAGCGCATGCAAATTATGACAGAGACAACAGACGGTTTCGTCATTTCGCAAAAAGATTTAGAGTTGCGAGGTGCTGGCGATGTATTAGGCCGTAAGCAATCTGGAATACCTGATTTTAAAATCGGTGATCCCATAGGTGATATCAATGCATTACAAGTGGCCCAACAAGAAGCGCACGAAATAGTTTTTAGAGATGACTTTGAAAGTAATCCTGAATTTAAACCACTAAACGATTATTTAAAAAACCATCAAAATACAGATTTAAAATTCGATTAAATAAGTTAGGAGAATATAATTATGAAGTTAGCAGTTGATGCAATGGGCGGCGATTTTGCACCGCAATCAATCGTCGAGGGCGTTGAACGTGCTAGAGACGAAGATAGCACCATTCAATTTACGTTGTACGGAGATGAAAAAAGAATTCGTGAATTCTTAAAAGATGATAAAAATATCACAATTGTTCACACGGATGAGGAAATTGATGGGAATGATGAACCAGTTAAGGCAATTCGTTCAAAGAAAAAAGCATCAATGGTCTTAGCAGCTCAATCTGTTAAAGATGGTGAGAATGATGCCGTATTTTCATGCGGTAATACAGGGGCACTACTTGCTGCTGGTTTGTTTATAATTGGCCGTATTAAGGGTATTCCACGACCTGGTTTATTAGCAACATTGCCAGTTATTTCTAGTGATAATACTGTAAATTTATTAGATGCTGGAGCCAATGCGGATAGTAAACCTGAACACTTGCATCAATATGCTGTCTTAGGTAACTATTACGCTAAAAATGTTCGCCATATTAGTAATCCTAAAATTGGTTTATTAAATAATGGGACAGAACCACATAAAGGCAACAAAGTGACGCAAGAAGCGTACCAATTATTACAAAACGATACCGAATTAAATTTTGTGGGTAATATTGAATCTAATGATTTGCTTTCTGGTAAAGCTGATATTGTTGTTTCTGACGGATTTACAGGTAATGCTGTTTTAAAATCCGTTGAAGGGACAGCTTTAGGAATGTTTTCATTACTCAGAAGTGCCATTATGAGTGGTGGCTTGCGTGCTAAAATTGGTGCACTTTTACTGAAACCAAGTTTAAAACAATTGAAGAATAAAATGGATTCACCTAAGTATGGCGGTGCGGTTTTACTAGGTATTAAAGCACCAGTTGTAAAATCACATGGATCAAGTAAGGCTGAAGTTGTTTATTACACAATTAACCAAATCAATGATATGGTTAATACAGATGTAGTACCTAATATTGTTAACTATTTTGAAAAGGAAACTAGTGAAAATAAAATTAACTAGACATTTCTCTGAAAAATGGTTAAAATTACGTCATGATTCAAAAGGAGGCTATTGGAATGACAGAAGAAGAAATTTTTGGAAAAATTGTTAAAATTATAGACGAACATTTTGATTTGCCAGTAGAAAAAATTACGAATGACTTAGATTTTAAAAAGGATTTAGATGCAGATTCAATTGATGTTGTTGAGTTCGTTTTAGAACTTGAAGATACATTTGGTGCAGAAATTTCTGATGAAGATGCAGAAAGTTTAACAACTGTCGGAGACGTTGTCACTTTTATTAAAGCTAACCAAAAATAATAATTCAACACGTATATTAAATCGTTCATTAAAAGCGTTAGACAATGATATTTGTCAGCGCTTTTTTTGTATGGAGTACCTTTTAGTGATTAAAACAGGTATAATTGTAAGAGCAATAATGATAATAACGGAGGATAATAATGATTAAAGGTTTAAATGAAATGTTAGCAGAAGATTTTAATATTAAATTTGTGAATACGGATTTATTAGATGAAGCATTCACACAGGCATCATATGTAAATGAACATCCCAAAGAAAATTTAAAATTTTATGAACGAATTGAATTTTTAGGAGACGCTGTTTTACAATTAACAGTTTCAGAATATTTATATCAGCGGTATACAATGCTGCCACAAGGGAAATTAACGCGTCTAAGAGCTGCAATGGTATGTGAAGAGAGTTTCAGCGCATTTGCTAAAGAATGCCGATTTGATGAATTTATTCGTTTAGGTAAAGGTGAAGAAAAATCAAATGCACGTCAAAGACCTGCGTTATTATGTGATATTTTTGAATCTTTTGTAGGAGCGCTTTATCAAGATCAAGGTAAATTAGCTGTTGAAACATTTATCAGGAAAGTTATTTTTCCAAAATTAGACTTAGGCTGGTTTGACCATGTTATGGATTATAAAACGTCGCTACAAGAGTTTTTACAAAAAGATGGTGATGTTGTCATTACCTATGATGTTGTTGATGACCTTGGTCCAGAGCATGACAGACAATATGTTATGTCTGTCAGTGCTGATGGCAAAATCATTGGACAAGGGGCAGGACATTCTAAAAAAGTTGCAGAACAACAAGCAGCAAGTAATGCATTAGGATTACTCAGAAAGTAAAAATGTTCAGGGGGTTAGTGACGGATGAAATTAGAGTCTTTAGTCATTAATGGTTTTAAATCATTTGCAGACAAAACAACAATTGAATTTAAAGACGGGATGACTGGTATTGTCGGTCCTAACGGTAGCGGTAAAAGTAATATTATTGAAGCAATTCGCTGGGTACTTGGTGAACAATCAGCCAAAAATTTACGTGGAAATAAAATGCCTGACGTTATATTTGCTGGTTCAGGGAACAGATCAGCAGTTAATCGTGCTGAAGTTAGTATTATTTTTGATAATTCTGATTTTTATATTCAAGATAATCCTGAAAAAATAACCGTTACAAGACGATTATTTAGAGATGGTGTCAGCGAGTTTTTAATTAATCAAAAGCAGTGTCGTCTTAAAGATATAACCAATCTATTCATGGATACTGGTCTTGGAAAAGAGTCATTTTCAATCATTTCTCAGGGTAGAGTTGCTGAAATTTTTAATAGTAAGCCCGAAGACAGACGTTCGATTATTGAAGAAGTTGCTGGTGTTTTAAAATATAAACAAGAAAAAAATATTGCCACTCGCCAATTAGAAGAAACAAAAGGTCATCTTAACCGGGTTTCTGATATTATTTTTGAACTTAAAGGACAAGTTGAACCTTTACGTGAGCAAAGTAGTTTGGCAAAGGATTATTTATCTCAAAAAAAGCAATTTGATGAGTTAGAACTTAGTCGGTTGGTTAAAGAAATTAAAAGGCAATCGCAACTAAAAAGGGATGTCACACATTCGTTAGATAAGTTACTTGAAATGGATAGTGATTATAAGACTAAGGTCACTGTAAAAGAACATGAAATTGCAGGTTATCGCTCAGAACTAGAGAATATTGAAAAAATGATTGATCATACACAAAACAAACTATTAGATTTAACAATTAATAAAGAACGGTTGATGGGTCAAAGTAATATATCAACTCAAAAAAAAGATTTTGAAAAGCAAAAAATAACAGAATTAAAAAAAGAACAAGAATCGGTGAATGAACAAATTATTTTGAAACAAGAGTCATTAGCTAATTTAGATAAGCGGTCATTAGCTTTACAGAAAAATATTACTGATGAGAACATGTTTATTGAAGCGATTGATAAAACGTTAGAAACAGCGGATATTTCTGGACAAGATCGTTCAAAAGAATTAAGGCGCGTTGTTAATGATACTATTCAACAACGTACACGATTACAAAGTGAGAATGAGTTTTTACAAAAAACATTAAATTTTGATTCACAGGCTAAGGTTAATGATGACTTATTAGCTACTGAACAAGAGTATTTAACACAAGCAAAAAACGATTTTAAAACTAAAAAAACTGAATTTAATTTGATTGATAATAAATTAATTAATGAAGAAAAAGAATTAGCTAAATTAAAGATTGCCTTGAAAAAAAATAACGATTCTTACGAGGCACAGCAACGTAGATGGTTTGAAGCATCAAACGTTTTAGTACAGGCGAAAAATAAAAAGGATAATCTACTTTTGACGCAAAATAGTTATAACGGCTATTATCAAGGCGTTAAAGCAATTTTAAAAGAAAAAAATAAGTTTCCTGGTTTATATGGTTCAGTGGCAGAATTAATTACGGTCCCAAAGGAAATTAATCAAGCAATAGAGACAGCATTGGGTGCGCAATTACAACAGGTAGTTGTGCAAGAAGAGTCTGTTGCAAAGAATGCAATTAAATTTTTAACGGATAATAAATTTGGTCGGGCAACATTTTTGCCTATTTCAGCTATTAAGGGACGTTCTATCGGTGATGCACAACGTTTCGTCTTAAAGTATGAAGGAGTCATCGGTATTGCGTCAGAGTTAATTAAAGTTGAACCTCAATTTATTGAAATTAGTCAGTATTTGCTAGGGACAACAATTATCGTTGAAGATATGGATACGGCAATTAAAGTTAGTCGTGATTTGAATCATCGAGTTAAAGTTGTCACACGGACTGGAGAAGTAATAAATGCAGGTGGTGCAATAACTGGTGGTAAACAGCAACATACCAGTGGATTGTTAAATCAGAAGCAAACTATTCTACAATTAGATGAAAGTATCCAAAAAATGCAACAAGAATTAGAGGCTCGTGAAGTTCGTGGCAATGAAGCTAGAGTGACTGTTGAAAAGCAAAAAGAAATGATCGAGTCGCTTGAATTGATTGTTGTTGATTTAAAAAGTCAATATCAAACAACACAATCTAAATTAACAACTAGTCGGTTAATTTTAGAACAGCAAGAACTTAAAACGACTGAAAAATATGATGAATTTGAAAAAAATCAAACTGATAAAATTAATAACCAAATAAAATTTAAAGACAATGAACAAAAAATTATTGAATTAGCACGACAAATACAAGTAGCAAATAATGATATTTCTGATATTGACTTACAATTAAAAAATAGTAATCAATTTGAACAGCAGCAACAAGTTAAGAAACAAAACCATCGTGAAAGTTTATTAGTATTCCAAGAACAATTAAAACAGCAACACGCTAATGTTATGCTGCTGAATAACGATATTCAGGAATTAGTTGATAAAGCTACATTGATAAATCAACAACATCAAGACTTACTCAGAAATACCGAAAATAGTCAGGTGAAAGAAAAAGATATCCAAAAAGAATTACAAGAATTTCAAAGGCAAGCAGAAGAAGCCGATTTAAAGTTAGCTGATTTTAAAAAGAACAGAACTAATATTAATCAAACTTTAACTGAAGAAAATAGCCATTTATCTCGTTTATCTGAGTTGCAGAGAAATATTATTGCAGATAAAATCAAAGCTGAAAATCAACAACAACAACTTAATGAGTCGCTTGATGAGTTTCTAGCTAAGCTAGCTAGTGATTTTCAACAGACTTTTGAAGAGGCTGAAAAATTAGAAAGTCAGCAACCTCTTGAACAAATTTTGGCGCAACAAAAATTATTGAGAAAAGGGCTAAAAGAAATTGGTGAGGTTAATGTGGCCTCGATTGATGAATTTGAAAGAGTTAATGAACGTTACTCATTCTTATTAGACCAACAAAATGATTTATTAGAAGCCGATGAACAATTAAAGAAAACTATGATGGATATGGATACTGAAGTTGAAAAAAGATTTAAAGCTAGTTTTATTGATATCTCTAAGAAATTTGAGGAGATATTCCCTGTTATGTTTGGTGGTGGTAAAGCTAGATTAGAATTAACTGATCCAGAAAATCTTTTAACAACTGGAATTGATATTCTAGCGCAGCCGCCTGGTAAAAAAGTTCAAAGTTTGAGTTTACTTTCTGGCGGAGAACAAGCTTTGACCGCAATTACGCTACTATTTGCTATTTTAAGAGTAAAACCAGTTCCTTTTTGTATCTTGGATGAAGCAGAAGCTGCGCTTGACGATGCAAATGTAGCTCGATTTGCTAGTTATCTAAAATCATTTCATCAAGAAACGCAATTTATTGTGATAACGCATCGAAATGGAACAATGGTTGAAGCTAATATTTTGTATGGTGTTACAATGCAAGAGTCTGGTATCTCTAAAATGGTTTCGGTATCATTAGACAAAACGGTTTGATATACTAATAAAAGATTAGGAGGCGCTACAGATGGGAATATTTAGTAGAATTAAGCAAGCTTTTACAGGTGAAGAACCAGAATCATCTGAACAAGAAAAATATGATAAAGGCCTTGAAAAATCAAGAAAAACCTTTGGACAACGCTTAAACTCACTGTTTGCTAATTTTAGAACAGTCGATGAAGATTTTTTTGAAGAGTTAGAAGAAACTTTAATTGAAGCTGATGTTGGATTTGAAACGGCTATGAAAATTAGCCGTGAGTTACAAGAAGAAGTTAAATTAAGAAATGTAAGCAATCCAGATGCTGTTTCTGCAGCAATTATTGAAAAATTGGTAGATTTGTATGAATCAGAGGGTAAAGACGAAGATAATTCTATTGCGCAAGCTGAATCAGGTCCAACTGTTATTTTATTTGTTGGTGTTAATGGCGTTGGTAAAACAACAACTATTGGGAAACTAGCACACCGTTATCATGAAGAAGGCAAAAAAGTACTCTTAGCTGCTGGAGATACATTTAGAGCGGGTGCAATAGAACAACTTGCTGAATGGAGCCGTCGTGTTGATGTCGATATCGTTCGTGGACCAGAAAAAAGTGATCCAGCCTCTGTTATTTTTGACGCGGTAAAACGTGCCAAAGAAGAAGATTACGATATTTTACTAGTTGATACAGCTGGTCGTTTGCAGAATAAAGTTAACTTGATGAATGAATTAGATAAAATTAAACGAATCATTTCTCGAGAAATTCCAGATGCACCTCATGAAGTTTTACTTGTTTTGGATGCAACAATGGGTCAAAATGCTTTAATCCAAGCTAAACAATTTAAAGAAACAACTGATGTGAGTGGTATTGTATTAACTAAGCTAGATGGAACTGCTCGTGGTGGTATCGTGTTAGCCATTCGTAATGAAATGCATTTACCAGTAAAACTTGCTGGATTAGGTGAGCAAATGGATGACTTACGTGATTTTAATGCAGAAGATTTCATTTATGGTTTGTTTAAAGGACTTATTCAAGAACAACCTGAATCAACAGAAGAATAATCTTAGAAGTCAGATTAAACTAATCGGACTTCTTTTTGCTATTGACGTTTAGGGCTAAAATCGGTACCCTTCTAAGTAGGACTGAATGAAACAAAAACGAAGGAGTTTTTTTAGTGGCGATTGATAAAACAAATCGAGTAAATGCATTGTTTGAATTTTATGAGTCATTATTAACTAAAAAACAGGCTGAATATATGGCCATGTACTATGGTGATGATTTTTCACTTGGTGAGATTGCGGACAATTTTGATGTTAGTCGGCAAGCCGTTTATGATAATATCAAACGAACAGAAAAAATTTTAGAAGATTATGAAGATAAGTTGAATTTGTATCATAATTTTATTCAACGTAATGAAAAATTAGACCAAATTAAGCAATACACAGATAGTACTTATAAAGAGGATCAAAAATTAACCGATCTAATTAATCAATTAGAAGAATTAGACGAAGAGTAAGGGTAGGTAGTTAAAAATGGCATTTGAAGGATTAACAGAAAGATTACAAAATGCGATGACGAAACTCCGTCGCAAAGGTAAAATATCTGAAACTGATTTAAAAGAGGTTATGCGTGAAATTCGCTTAGCCTTACTTGAAGCCGATGTTAACTTTACAGTGGTTAAAGAGTTCGTTAAGGTTGTTCGTGAACGTGCAATTGGTGCGGAAGTACTTGAGAGTTTAACGTCATCACAACAAATCGTCAAAATTGTAAATGAAGAATTAACTAAAGTCATGGGTGAAACAGCTGTTCCATTGAACAAGTCATCTAAAATACCAACAATTATTATGATGGTTGGTTTACAAGGGGCTGGTAAAACAACCACAGCTGGTAAACTTGCTTTAACATTAAAAAAAGAAGAAAATGCGAGACCTTTAATGATAGCAGCCGATATTTATCGTCCAGCTGCTATCGACCAATTACAAGTTTTAGGTCGAGATTTGGAAATACCTGTTTTTGAATTGGGTACAAAAGTAAACCCTGTTGAAATTGTTCGACAAGGTTTAGCACAAGCTGCAGAAAATAAAAATGATTACATTATTATTGATACAGCTGGTCGTTTACAAATTGATGAAACGCTAATGGACGAATTAGCTCAAATTAAGGCCTTAGCGAACCCAAATGAAATTCTTTTGACTGTTGATTCAATGACTGGACAAAGTGCGGTAGATGTTGCTAAAGGCTTTAATGAACAATTAGATGTTACTGGTGTCGTCTTAACTAAATTAGATGGTGACACTCGTGGTGGTGCTGCGTTATCAATTCGTTCAGTGACGGGTAAACCAATTAAATTTATCGGACAAGGTGAAAAATTAACTGATTTGGACGTATTCTATCCAGATCGTATGGCATCAAGAATTTTAGGCATGGGTGATATGCTCACGCTGATTGAAAAAGCACAACAAGATTTTGATGAAAATGAATCAGCTAAAATGGCTGAAAAATTTCAAGAAAATACATTTGATTTTAATGATTTTTTAAGTCAAATGGATCAATTACAAAAAATGGGTCCTATGGAAGATATTATGAAGATGATTCCAGGGATGGCTAATAATCCAGCTATGAAGAATGTTAAAATGGATCCCAAGGATATTGACCATATGCGTGCGACAGTATACTCAATGACACCTAAAGAACGCGAAAATCCAGACATCTTGAACCCCAGTCGTCGACGACGTATTGCTGCTGGTGCAGGTCGTCCAATTGTTGAAGTTAACCGAATGATTAAGCAATTTGGCGAAATGAAGAAAATGATGAAGAAAATGAATAGCGGTAATTTTGAAGGTATGGAAGGGATGCTTGGCAAGGGCGTAACAGGTCGCTTAGCTAAGATGTCTATGAATTCTATGGTTCGTAAGAACAAGAAAAACAAGAAAAAACGTATGAAGAAAAATAAAAACTCTAGAAAATAATCATTAAATAACCAATACTGGTATGGCTTAAGGGACATTTTGATAATTTATTTTAACTGTCAAGAAAAAAACCTTTACAAGCTGATAAATAACTGGTATATTAATTATTGTTGAAGTAGATATCAGGAGGTGTATATTAATGTCAGTAAAAATTCGTTTAAAACGTATGGGTTCTAAAAAGAGACCGTTCTACCGTGTCGTTGTAGCTGATTCACGTTCACCACGTGATGGCCGTTTCATCGAAAACGTTGGTACTTACAACCCATTAACAGAACCACAAACAGTAACACTTGAAGAAGAAAGTATTTTAAACTGGTTGAACAATGGTGCACAACCATCAGATACTGTACGTAACATTCTTTCAAATGCAGGCATCATGAAGAAATTCCATGAAGCTAAATTCTCTAAAAAATAAGGACGATTAAATGACTGAAGCAGAAGTGACAAGTTTAATTTTAACAATTGTCAAACCGCTTGTTGAAAATCCTGATGATGTCCAAATAGGACAGAAACAAGATGATCATTATGTCTATTTTGAATTATCTGTGAATTCAGATGATATTGGCCGTATTATTGGGAAGCACGGACAAGTTGCGCAAGCTATTAGAACAATAATCTATGGTGTGCGTTTAACAAGTTCGAAACGAGTGCGTCTAAACATATTAGATTAAAATAGTAACTCTTGAATGAAGCAGCAATGTTTTGTTTGGGAGTTTTTATTTTACAATAAAAAGGAGTAAATATGGATTATTATCAAGTAGGAACAATCGTCAATACTCATGGAATCAAAGGAGAAGTTAGAGTTATGGCTACAACTGACTTCGTTTCTGAGCGTTTTAAAAAGGGAACCGTCTTGTATCTGTTTGATAAGAGCGGAAAACAAGTTATTTCGTTAACGGTTATGACCTATAGACATCATAAAAATTTTGAACTCGTGACGTTTGAAGGATTACAAGATATTAACCTGGTTGAGAAGTATAAAGGATTAGATCTTAAAGTCGCTGATAAAGGTCTTCGGGAATTAGAAGAAGGTAATTACTATTACCATCAAATTATCGGCTTAGATGTCCAAAATGAAAATGAAGAAAAAATTGGCTCTATTTATGAAATTTTAAGCCCAGGAGCTAATGACGTTTGGGTTGTTAAGCGTCAGGGACAGGGTGATTTATTGTTACCAGTTATTAAAGATGTTATAAAAACTGTCGATATTGATAACAATATTGTAACGGTTGAACTTTTAGAAGGATTGGACGACTAAATATGAAAATTGATGTTTTGAGTTTATTTCCAGAAATGTTTGATGGTCCCATGAAACAATCAATTGTTGGTAAGGCAATTGATAAGGACGTTCTTGATTTAAAAATTACTAATTTTAGAGATTTTACAACTGATAAACAAAATCATGTGGACGATTACCCATATGGTGGTGGTGCAGGTATGTTATTACAAGCACAGCCAGTTTTTGACACTTTAGAAGCTGTTCAAAAGGAATCTGACACAAAAGGTAAAGTTATCCTTTTAGATCCAGCAGGACGTAAATTTGACCAAAATGTGGCTGAAGAATTTGCGAAAGAAGAACATCTAACATTTATTTGTGGTCACTATGAAGGCTATGATGAACGTATCCGCGAACTTGTAACTGATGAGGTTTCACTTGGTGATTACATTTTAACGGGTGGGGAACTAGGAGCCATGGTCATGATTGATGCGACTGTTCGATTGTTACCTGAAGTTTTAGGCAATAAAGAATCTGCTCCCGGAGATTCATTTTCAAACGGCTTGTTAGAATATCCGCAATATACACGGCCAGCTGATTTTAGAGGGATGAAAGTTCCTGAAGTTCTAACAAATGGGAATCATAAATTAATCGATGAATGGCGTCAAAAAGAATCATTGAGACGAACATTTGAGAGAAGACCAGATTTGTTGAAAGATATTCAATTATCTAAACAACAAGTTGAATGGTTAGCTGACATAAAATCTGGAAAGTAAAGGAAATAACCTTTACGCCTATAAAGTAATATGATACAATTTTAAAAGTGGTTAAAAGCCACATAAAATTACGATATTCCGCTGGCATAGTGAATGTGAATGAATTTCTGTTGAAAAGGAGATCCAAATTATGAGTCCAATGATCGCAAAACTTACAGAAGCACAATTACGTACAGATATTCCTGAGTTCCGCCCAGGTGATACTGTTCGAGTTCACGCCCGTGTTGTTGAAGGCACACGTGAACGTATCCAACTTTTCGAAGGTGTCGTTTTAAAACGCCGTGGTAAAGGTATTAGTTCAAGTTACACTGTTCGTAAAATTAGTAACGGTGTCGGTGTTGAACGTACTTTCCCATTGCATTCACCTCGTGTTGCTAAAATTGAAGTTATCCGTCATGGTCGTGTTCGTCGTGCTAAATTGTACTACTTACGTGCCCTTAATGGTAAAGCTGCTCGTATTAAAGAAGCTCGCCGTTAGATTGACGTTGAAAAGCCTTGGTAATCAAGGCTTTTTTATTTGTCTAAAAATTTGGTAGACCTATATAATTGAACCTTGCTTCAAAAAGTCGCATTAAAGTCGCTAAAAGGGGCAGAAAAGGGGCAGAAATTATAAGTTTTCGATTTCTAATTAAAGTTTATAATTAATATTTTCAATAACATATAGATATATTTTTATCAATTTTTTAATTCTTTTTGTGCATTACGGAAAAAAGTATTAATTTAAGAGGCTGGCTTTTTTAAGTTTTTAAAGTATTAACTTAGATTAATATTATAGTTAAATTATTTGAAGTAACATTAAAATTATGATAGCGTTAGATTGTTGTTAATGAAAAAGTATTAAAGTAATAGCTATTTTAATGAAGTTTTGTTCAGTATTATTAGTACCTAATCATATTTATGCTCAGGATACATTTATGAGCCGTGATATAACTAAAGCATATAATATAGGAGTCAAAGAGGGTAAAATTAAGCAATAGGATATGAACTATCAAGAGTTTTATGATTTGTGTAGTTCATCTATTTGGCCTGTATATGAAAATCAAGTTAAGCCGGGTGCTAAAACTACTCTTACTGAAATGATTGCATAAGATGACAAAGCAAAGCATGCGAGCAAGAAAGATTTTTTTCAGCAATATACAAAAAGGGTGCTCATGTTGAGGCATATAGAAAAAAGAAACATTATGGATTGCTTGGCAATTTTAGTAGTCCGTTCAAGCCAAATGATATTCATAAAATAACATCATAATAATCTGAGAGAGGGGTTTTAAAATGAAAGTAATTAAAGAAGCAAGCGGATGGATACTTCGGGGACTACTTCTTTTTAGTGGATTATGTTATGGTGGTCTCATTTATCCAAGTATAGTAATACATGGAAAATTAGCGCCATTTTCATATTATTTTGGAGGCACATTATGGGACGATTTGGCAGTGGTCATGGGATTATTAACATTTTTATTGTTAATAATCCTAGCTATAATGCCTAATAGATATTTAAAACGTTTTTGGAAATATTTTTTTATTATTACAGTGAGTATATTAGTACTTTCACTCCCAGGTGGTGCATTTTTGTTATTAACTATAATTCCTTTGTGGGAACTGATTATTATATTGGTAATAGAATGGGGAATTACATTAGGGCTTTTGTTTATAATCAAAAGCGTAGATTAAATTGGGTCTGCGTCAAATAGTGATGGTGAGACAATAAACGTCTAATCTAATTAAGGGAAATCCAAAAGGATTTCCTTTTTTTAGTTATGAATTAATAAAATTCTTTCAAAAAGATGATGTCAGTTTCCGAAACCGTAACTGCTACGTTTAAGTGTTTTAATTTTTCGATTAAGTCCTTCTATAGGACCGTTTTAATAAGTTGAAGATAAAAATATTTTCAATATAATGTGGATTCTTTATGAAAGTGGTTATTACAGTATCCATTTCACTGTTATTTGGTTGATAGTTTTCTAATAACTGAGTTTTTAAAGATTTATATTCTCTATTTTTATGATCAATTATCTGATTTAAAGTATCTATACGAACACAATCTAAGGCTTTACCAGCCAGTTAAACTAAATGAAAACGATCAATAATTATTTAAGCATTTGGGAATAGTTGATGAATGATACTTTGATATTGAGCATTCAGGTCTACAACAACAGAGGTTACAAATTGTCTTTCTTTTAGAATATATGCATTAAAAAAATGTTCCTTAATAACACTGTTAAAACGATTAGGCAGTATCGCTACAAAATTATGTGTTTCAGCATCAATCGCACTTTGACATGAAGCCCAAATAAAGCGTTGGTTCCGTAATCGCAAATGAAATTCATAGCCATTTACGCTAGAAATTCTAGCATTAACTAAACGTGTTCCATTTTTGATCATAGTTAAATAGCCACAATCTGGGTCTCTTGGAGGTATGTATGTTAATGGTGCATCTATGATATTAACTTTTCTTTTACGTGATACTATTCTAACAAAATCATCGGAAACGTTAATTTTCTTAATATTTTCGTCTTCTGTTCCTAATAGTAATAGTGCGGAATTAATTGTGATCATCAGCATCCCTCGCTTTTGATTATGTTTTGCAACTTAATCATAGCAGGGGCCGGTGGCCTCTTTTTTTGTTTTCAGAATAAAAAACTGGTGTTGATGAATTTTATTTTACCAACACCAGAAAGTGTACACCCTCAAAGTTTATAATTAACATTTTGTTGTTGGGTTACTATTGGTTTATAATAAAAAATAGATAAGGGGGTTATTCAATGAATAAACTATGGGTGACGTTTTCGCAAAAATTGTTAAGAGTTGATTTACGTTTTAAAAAAACTTTTGTTTATCAAGCAATTGAAAAAACATTTGCAATTATCTTACCGTTTATTATTATTGGAAGTTTTAGTATGGCGCTTAGTTCTAGCGTTTTATCAGAACAAGGGTTCTTTAATCAAGTATATAATATTTCATCATGGTTACCTTATGAAAAAATCATAACAAATATATTCGAAATTATTAATACAGTTACAATGAGTTTTATCGCAGTAATGACAGCTTTTTTGAGCGCAAAATACATGACTCGGTCCTTTAAAAAAGATGAACAAATTGCAGGATTCACTGGGGCAGTCGGGATGCTTATTTTGAATTATAATTTATCAAGTTTAAACCCTGATAGTGATCAGGGGACATTCTTGATTCAAGAGTTAGGTGTTAAAGGGATTTTTATCTCACTGATTTTGGGGGTCTTTGTAGGATATATCTTTAAATGGTTTTCACCTAAAAATAAGCAAGAAAAAGTAGATCAATATACATTTATTTCTCGTGGTTTAGAGAGTCTGTTGCCGATAGTGATAATATTGGGGATTTTAATTGGACTAGTCATGTTAGTTTCATTGGTTAATCAAATCGGTGTGAATGGTCTCTTATATTCTATGTTTAGATTAACAGAAGTTAAATCAAGGCATTTAATTATAACTATTTTATTTTTATCCTTTTTCAATACTGTTTTATCTGGTATAGGAATTTCTGGTTCTTTAGGAATTGCACAAGGCGGCTTAGATGATACTTCGGTTGTCAGTAACTTAAGTTATGCGTTAAAGCATGGCACGTCTTTTG
The DNA here is from genome assembly GCF_056781975.1 of Dellaglioa sp. CoH-57-MRSF-19. The sequence goes on along the minus strand of NZ_JBXAXW010000002.1, from coordinate 196,721 downwards.
GTGTACCTTTTCCTATCTCTATACATACAATTTATGACAGTTTTGGTAGCTTTGGTGGAACAGGAATGACCTTATCTTTAATTATAGCAATATTGATAATGTCTAAAAATAAAAATAGTCGTAAAATAGCAAAAATATCAATTATTCCAAGCTTTGTGAATATTAATTTTCCATTGATGTTTGGGTTACCAATTATTTTAAATCCTATTTTAATGGTTCCGTTTATCTTATCACCCATCGTTTCAATGTTGATTGGGTACTTCTGTATTTACTTTAAGTGGATACCTCCAGCAGTTTACAGCTTACCTGAAACGACTCCAGCACCATTAATGGCATTTTTAGGAACTGATGGGTATTGGAGTACATTAGTTGTATCAGGAATTGTGCTTATTATTACAGTTTTAATTTATATGCCGTTTGTAAAATTAAATAATAAGGCAATGAATATTGATGGAGGTAAGCTAAATGAAAAATAAACGGAAAATAGTTAAATACGTGTTTATTTGGATAGCTATCTTAGCTTGTTTTTTAGCTGTTATCGTACCGGCAAATACATGGAACACTAAAAAGGTCAAAACAAGCCGAATTATTCATAATTCAAAGTTAAATCCAGTTATTTTAATACCAGGAAGCAGTGCAAATCAAGATCGATTTGATGAATTGATTGATGTTTTAAATACTTCAACAAATCGAACGCATAGTTTGTTAAAGATAACGGTTCAGAAAACTGGAAAACTTAAAATTACTGGTAAAATAGCTAAACGAGATATGCAACCTTTCATAGTTGTTGGTTTTGAAGATAATTCGAATGGCTATAATAGTATAAAAAAACAAGCTAAATGGTTTGATATAGCGTTTACGTATCTTGCTGATAAATATAAATTTAATCAATTTAATGGTATCGGGCACTCTAACGGAGGTCTTATTTATACGACATTTTTAGAAGAATATTTTGATGATAAAGCGGCCTCAATTAATACGTTAATGACGATAGGTTCACCATATAATGGTGAAGAAACTAATCAGAGTACAAGAACACAGATGTTAGCGGATTTTGTAAAGAATCGAAAAAAAATTCCAACTAACTTAGTGTTGTACTCGATTGCTGGAACAGATAATTACAATAATGATGGAATTGTTCCATATCAAAGTGTTAATGCCGGAAAATATATTTATCAAAATCAAGCGAAATCCTATACAGAAATAACTGTCACAGGAAATGAATCGGAACATTCTGATTTACCACAAAATAAGCAAATTGTTGCTTTAATTGAACAGTATATTATTGCTTCCCAAAATTCTAAAAATAGTGGACCAGATGATAAGAAAATTTAGAGTAGTGCTTGATTATTATTGTGATGAACTATGTATAGTTGCACATTGTAAAAATAGTCTTAATGATCTTAAATATGTACAGTATATCAATTAAACAGACAATGTCGATGGCGAGTGTTGTATTTAATTATTGAAAGTAGTATAAAATATAGGCCTTTGTTAACTATTGCTGATCAATGATATTAAAAAAGTTCTAATCGCTAAGTGATTAGAACTTTTTTGTATGAATTTTAAGAGTATAAAGTGGTTTAGTTCAAAATTTATAAACATTTTGAAAGCTAATGCGCTATATAAAATGTATCTATGACAACAAATAAGTTGGGAAAAAATATTTAACTAGTTTGGGCGGGGTTTCATAATGATATGTCTAAAAAAACTGGCCAATTCCATAATGAATTAACATGGTTATTAAACCAATGATAATATTTCGTATAATGGCAACTTTAATTTTACCATCACCTAATTTGGAGCTAATAAAGGCAGTTAAAGCTACAGCTACTGAAACCGCAATAATTGTACCTATCATTTTCCAATTGTTTGGTAATATAATAATGGCAAGTAGTGGGAAAATACCACCTAAAGCTGCAGAGATTAGTGAGGAAAAAGCGGCATCCCAAGGGTTCATATAGTGTCCTAATTCGAGACCGTATTTAACATTAATAATCGTTTCTAGTGGCTTTTTTTGCATTAATTCTGTAGCAATTTCAAAAGAGGTTTCTTCAGAAACGCCCTTAGCCGTATAAAAATTTTGAACATCATGAATTTGATCAGTACGACTCGTAATCATACGCTGTTTTTCGACGGCAACAGCTGCTTTTTCGGTGTCACTTTGTGAACTGACAGAGGCATATTCGCCAGCTGCCATAGAAAATGCGCAAGCTATTAGATCAGTTAACCCAGCGATGAAAATAATGAAATTATCTGTTGTAGCTGCTGCAACACTGAACAGGACACCTACAACAGTTAAAATACCATCATTAGATCCTAGTATACCTGCACGAAGTGAATTAAGTTTTTCATCCATTGTTTTGTATTTTTTTTGTTTAATTTTGGTTTCAGATGTCATGAAATTAAGTGTCCTTTCCTAATGAGCAAATAAAGTACCAATAAAGTAAGTGACTAGCATTGTTAAAATACCAGAAATAATATTACGAATAACTGATTTTGTCCGATTTGAGTTACCCAAAGTTGCAGCACTAAATCCTGTGATAGCTAGTGCAATAATGACAGAAATAGATGTGGCAATGACCTTAAATTCAGCAGGGAATAAAGTAATTGCAAGTAGGGGCAGCAATGATCCAATCGGAAAAGAAATCATTGATGCAATCGCAGCCGCATAAGGATCCGTATAGACGTTAGGATCAAAGCCATATTTTTCACGTACAATAGTATCTAATGGGTTAGCCGACATCATTTCATCTGTAGCTTTTAATGCTAAGGATGAAGAAATACCTGTTTTAAAATATTTTTGATAAACATAATTATATTCCTTATCATAATTATGTTTTAGATTGTACTTGGAATTGGCAGTAGCAACTTCTTGCGAATCTTTTTGGGTACTTACAGAAACATATTCTCCCATAGCCATTGAGACAGTACCGGCAAGCATACCAGCAATACCTGAAATGAAAATAGAAAAATTATTGTTCGTAGCGCCAGCGACACCAATGACAATCCCAGCAACGGAAAGAATACCATCATTAGCTCCCATAACACTAGCTCTTAAAACATTTATTTTCTGAGATAAAGATAATTTTTTAGACATAACTCTCTCTCCTTTGTTATAATGATTCTAAATATATAATCATTATAAATCAATTCAATAGATAAAGTCCACATATTTTATGAAATATGAGATAATGAACAGAGTGAATTAAGAAAATGGGGGTCGTTAAATTGATCGATAAAAATCTTGACCAGGCTTTAGAAATTTTAAAAGAACGTGGCGTACGTATAACACCACAGCGTAAAATAATTCTTGAATATTTAGTAACGCAACATAACTACCCATCTGTTGAACAAATTTTTAACGGAATTAAAGATGGAAGCGTAGGGTTAGGCATAGCTACCGTTTATAATACGTTACAAATATTAGTTGCTCAAAAATTAGTGATAGAATTGTCTAATGGCGATGATGGTAAAATGCGCTACGATTATTTTGGTATTCCACATTATCATGCTATCTGTCTTAACTGTGGCAAAATAACAGATATATTTACAGAATTAACTTTTCATGAGGCAGAGCAAGAGGCGGAAAATAAAAGTGGTTATATAATTGAAAGTACACATGTCGAGACGTTTGGATATTGTCCAGAATGTCAAATAAAACTGGGTTTAACAGAAAATAAATAATATATATCAGTAGATAAAATAAGCTTTAAAAATATGGTTGGTAGTACCAATTTGTAGATAGTACCCATTTTACATAAAGGTTACAGCTGTACAAAATCAGATGTCACACCTTTAGTATAAATAATTAAAGAGTTATATTATTAAGTTTTTGCGTTATACAAACTAATATTTCCACAAAAAAAGCAGAACTTATAGTTCTGCTTTTTTTGTGGAAATATTTAAGTAAATGACCAAGGCACAAATTTCACACAGTAAGATTAAAATTGTCATTGGAACATAAGAATGATCCCCCATAATCCCAACGAATGGAGAAAGAATACTTCCAACTAGATTCATACCAACACCAAGTATGGCAGAAGCACTTCCTGCGTGTTGCCCTTGTTTCTGCATAGCTAATGAGAAGGCCGTTGTATTTACGATACCAACCATTGAAACAATTAAAAATAAACTGATGAGCACTAGTAATAACGAGTTACTAATAAATAATGAGGTCGTTAATAGTAGACTACCAAGTAAGGCAAGGTAAACACCTAATTTTAGACCAGTCTGTTCAGAAAAAGTATCTGAAATTCGTGAACTTAATTGAGACATTATAACGATACCTAAACCATTAATTGCATAGACTAAACTGAACATATTAGAGGATAGACCAAAAAGATTTTGTAAAACAAATGATGATCCAGAAATATAACAGAACATTGCACCTGAGATAAAGCCTTGAATTAGAGCATAACTCAAGAAAAATTTATCAAAAATTAAACTTTTAAGAATTTTTTTCGTTGAATCACCAGTATTTGATTGCGACTTCTCTGGCACAATCTGGTTAGTTTCTGGTAACGTCACTAATACAAGAAGAAATAAAAGAAAACCAATTACAGTTAAGATAACAAAGATACCGCGCCAAGATGTGAATTTTAGAATAAAACTGCCAAGTATGGGCGAAATAATCGGGAAAATTCCATTAACAGCCATTAAGAGCGAGAAAAAACTGGTTAATTTTTTTCCGGTGTATAGGTCTCTAGCAATTGCTCGAGAGATTACAAGACCAGCAGATCCCGCTAAACCTTGCAATAACCGGATAATAACCAAAATTGTTATATTCTGACTTGTTGCTGCGATGATAGAGGTAACAGCGAACAAGATGAGTCCCAAAAGTAATGGCTTTCTACGGCCAATTTTATCACTGTAGGGTCCAACTATTAATTGGCCAAGCGCCAATCCAAGTAAACAAGTCGTAATCGTCAACTGGGTAAGCGATGCAGTTGTATGTAAGTGTTGTTGAATAACTGGTAATGCTGGTAAATACATGTCCAATGATAATGGACCAAAAGCACTTAATGTTCCTAATAAGAAGGTTAAAAATAATTCATGTTTTTTAGGATTTTTAAAATAAGAAAAAACCAACAAATTCACGTCCTTTTAAATGATTAATAAATATACCATAGAATAAATATTAATAAGTTACAATAGTATTGTTAAAATTTTGGTCTATCAATATAAGTTGCTTAGGTTTATGCGTTAATCGATTTAACAATTCAGGTACTTCTAATGAAGATAAATGTGAATTGATTGGGAGACTATCTTTATTATTTTCCAATAAATCGGTCAGTGAATAGCTATTTTGGGTAGACAAATTAAAATCGCCTAACTTATTTTCTATATTTACCAAGATATATTTCTCAGGATGCCTTTTAATTCCTACAGAAGTAGCATCATTTAATGAAATCACTTCTGAATCAGGATAAAAATACGTCAATAATTGGGAGGTTGGCTTATCTAGTACGATTATTTTTTCTAACTTGTTAGCTACTGTCGCTAACTTATGAATTAAATAAAGATTTTCGTTGGCAACGTTAATAGCAGTTAATTCTTCGACTTTTAAAAGTTTAATGAGATGATCTAGAATCGTAATTTCAGTGTAGTAATTAGTATCTGTTGTGTCGACAGTATTTAAAATTAGAACATCTAAAGGTAGTCGGTTTAAGTCGTGAATCCATTTCTTCGTTCTCTTTTTATGAGGTCCAGCTAAGCGAGTATCACCAGCTAAGAAGGAGTACTTCTGCTTTTCATCTTCTACTAAAAAAGCTAATGAACCCGTGTGTACTGAATCTGATAAAAAACCAATCACTGTAAAATCTCCAATAGTTAGTGCGGTGTTAATCGGAATAATTTTGTAATTTAAGTGTGTTTCACTAATTTTACCTAGTAAGACAAATTGTTGTTTTAATTCAAATGCCTCTTTGGATAAATAGATAGGTAATTTTTGCATCATAGAAGATTCAAGAATTTTTTCATGGATATCTATTGAGAAGTATGAAAGAAAAAGAGCGTCTGCTTGTTCATTTAGTTGTGAATTAACGTTAAATTGAAAGATTGAATGTGAACTTTTAAATTGTGAACTACTATCAAATAAGTTGTTTACTATACTAATTTTGGTCATTATATTCCTCTCTTTCTAATTAGAACTATCATACCATGATGAACCTGAGTCGTCATGCTTGTCTAAAATAATCAGTGGTGTACAATGTAATTATTAAATAAGAAAGCTGGTAATTTCATGTATTTAAAAATAAGTGAAGACGCAAAAAGCAAGATTATGAAACTTATGGGTAATGATTCAGAAATCTTGCTTGATTTTGACGATGGTGTTGGTGCTTTATCAAATGAAGGAACATGTACGTTAGATTCAAGCTTTAGAATGTTAGTAATTGATGACCAGAACGATAGCAAGGCATATGATGGAACAATTGATTCAGATTTAGGTCCCATTAGAGTAAAAGGGTACAGCAAAACTTATATGGATGAGAACATGCAACTTGTCGTTAATGAACGATTCAACAGTTTAGCATTACATGGAGATAATTCAGGACTATTAACAGGTAATGTTAGCTTAGAAAGTCTTGTTAAAAACTAATAAAAAATCGTAAACAATAAAAATTGTTTACGATTTTTTTTAGTTTATTTTTTAATTTTTCTCTCATAACGTGTGTAGTAAAGGAAAGCAACTAGTCCAGAAAGGACAGGACCAGATATCATCCAGAGAGCATTACTTAATGTATCGCTGATAACAGTGAAAATAATTCCAAAGGCTAAAACTAACCAGACGACAATAGTAATAATATTTGTAAGTGTTCTATTCTTATAAACTTCAAAAGGTCGATTTAAGTCTTGACGTTTTTTAAAGAATGGAAATGCACCAATTAAAAATAGATAAGGTACAGAAGTTGAGATATTTCCCATTAACGTTAATTTTGAATAGAATAATGTTGAATTTGAACCTCCAAATGAAACAGCCATGATAATGACAATAACGACGGCAGCTTGAATCCACATTGCAAATTCAGGCATACTATGCTTATTTAATTTCGTCATTTTTGCTGGCCAGATATCCTTAGGTGTTCCAAGAATAAATGATTTGAGTGGTGAGTAAATCAAGACGAAGAATGCACCTGTATAAGCCATGAACATACTTAAACCAGTAATTCTAGCAAGTGTATGACCAAAAATTGTCGAAGCACTTGCGCTCATACCAAAGCTTTGACCTGCAAAATTACCTAAGTTTTCCATCAATATGTAAGAGATGTTACCTAAGTTGGCATTTTGACCACCAAGTTTACTCCAGTTTGTACTAACACCCCAGAAGAAGATTGAGATTGAGTAAGCAAAAAGAATTAATAAAGTGGAAATGATTAAACCCTTTGGAAAATTTTTCTTAGGATTTCTAATACTATCTGTAACACCACTAACTGATTCCATACCACCGTATGCAAAGATGGCAAAAACAATAAATGAAATTAGGGCGATAGGTGATTGATAGCTAGGATTTCTAGAAGTTATAATACTTGTCATACCATGCCATGGTTCTTGGAGTGCACCATGATTAACAATTAAAATAACAATACTTAATAGTAAAAAGATAGCATTTAAACCTAAAATAGCAATACCACCAACTGAAGAAATCTTGGCAATACTACTGATACCTCGACTAGCGACAAAGGTAACTAGCACAATCCAAAGAATTGCAAGAATACCGATAGTTTGTGTTGAAGATAGGCCAAAGATAGCCCAAGATTGTGTTTGATCACTTCCAGAAAAAATTGTTGAAAGTGGAATCCAAACTTTAGATGCAATTGATACCATCCAGACAATCCATGCAAAAAGCCAAATAAATGTTCCTGTGAAAGCAAGTTTGGGGCCAATTGATTCAGCTAACCAAGAATAAATGCCACCTTTTGATTCATTTAAAGCTGAACCATATTCTGCAAACATCAAAGCAGTTGGTAAGAAAAAGAAGAATGCTGCTAAAACGTACCAGATAATACTAGCGTAACCCATTTGAATAAAGGCGACGGGAGTATTTGCAAATCCAAAAATAGTTGTAAAAATCATTAAAATGAAACTTGTTAGGGAAATTTTCTTTTGTTTGTCCATAAGACTTTTGTAATTCCTTTCGGTTTCTTATATTTATAAGTTTTGGTCAGTTTTAAAATTTAATGGTGATAGGTCAGTTGATAATGTAATTAGCTGACTAATTAAGGCCTTAACCTTGATTTCAGCAGCTTCAGTAATTTTTAGATTTTCTTCAGTTAAAAAATCTGTTAGGTCTGTACCACTTTTAGAAATTGCCTCTGTTTGAATCCGTTTTACGGAGGCATTGAATTGGATAATTAAATCTTTTTGGAGATCTTTCAGTAATGAGCTAAATTCTAAGTAATGTGAATCAACCAAAATACCTAATTGTTTATATAACCAGTAAGCAGATTTGTCATCATATACATCGGTACCAATTTTATAATTCTCCGGTGTATCCGTAATACCAGCAAAGAAAGGTACATAAGCACTTTGAGCCGTAACACCCATTGATAGCCAATGGATACCACCAATTTCAAAAGGTAAATCAGGTCTAATTTGTAAAATATGAGACTCTTGTGTTTTTGCTAAACTAATGGGTCTGAATTTATGTTTATCACTGATTGAACCAGTTCCAATCGGATCATATTGAGTTCCTTGGAAATGTGAGCCAAGAATTTGTTCTAAATCTTCACGTTGAATTAAATGATCAGCCTGACGAATGAACGGTAAATTCATACTCATAGGATCTTGTGAAGCAACTGATGGTGTTAAAAGTAATTGGCCATACCAAACTCTTGGTGTGCTGTAAATGGCATCAGATTGATCATGAGTTCCAAAGATATCTCTAAAATTAAATGAATCTTTTTGGTTATTTAAATGATTATCAGAAACAAATTTCTGAATACCAGAACTAAACATAAAATTAGCGGAATCAGTAAAGTTAATTTCTTGAATAGCTAGTTGGTTGGCAACAACTGCATAAGAATCATCCGGAATACGTTGCGCAACCCAATGGTGACCGGTTGCAATTTCCATATACCAAACATCTTTTTGATCAGAGAACAAGACACCATTTGTTTCACTTGAACCGTATTTTTCTACTAATGATCCAAGGTAACTAACACCTTCTTTTGCGGAGTGAATATAGGGAAGAGTAATTGTTACAATTGCTTCCTCACCAATTCCGTTTTCAGTTAGTAAGGGATCGTAACTGAGAACCCGGCTATTAGCGTATGCACTTTCAGTAGCGCTCATAGCCACACCATATTCATTAAAGCCATCTTCTTCAAAAACACCAAATTTTGGTGTCCATTCAGGAGTAGCTGAATATTTACCACGAATTTTTGGTAATGGCATTTTAAAGTGATTATCTGGTGATTCAAATAAAGGTGATTGTTCAAATTCTGTATGAGCATGAATAACAAAATGTTTTGGCCATGCTGTTTTTGCATCTTCATTACGGCCAATAAAAGTCGACCCATCTGCAGTTGCTTTAGAACCAGCTAAAACACTTGTACATGCTGAAAAATTAAAAGGGTCTGTCGTCATGGATATTTCTCCTCCCAGTAAATAAATTTAGATATTACCATTTTATCATTTAATTGCTATTTTTAAACGCCATTTGTAAATAAATATTCGTATTTAACCGGTTACGCTGTATAAGGTTAGTTTAATAGAAATTTAAAATGAGAGATTACTCATTTTATTAATATTATTGTTTAATAAAAGGTAAAATGAAAAGAGTCACATATAATAGGAGGGAGATTTATGAAGTTATCAATTTCTGATAAAAATAAACGACTAGTTATAATTGTATTTTCGGGATTATTAATTGCATTATCCCTTAATTTCTTTCTGATTCCAGGAAATATTTTTGGAGCTGGTGCCAATGGTATTGCCCAATTACTTTCTGCTATTTTTTATGATCTATTTCATATTAAAATTGGTACTGGATATCTAATTATGTTAATAAATATTCCAATTGGTATATTAGGCTGGTATAAAGTAGGACGTTCATTTACATATTATAGTGTACTGACCGTCGCTTCTTCATCTCTCTTTACGGTAATTTTACCCGTTCATCAATTATCAACTAATCCATTAATGGCAGCATTATTTGGTGGTGTAATAAGTGGTATTGGGGTTGGATTAGCATTAAAATTTGGTTTTTCAACTGGTGGGATGGATATCATCGCACTTGTTCTAGCTAAAACGACAGGTAAAACAGTCGGTTCATTAATGTTATCAACAAATATGATTATTATTTTAACGGCTGGATTTTATTTCAGTTGGGAAAGTGCTTTGTATACAATTATTTCTAATTATGCTATGTCTAGAGTTGTCGACGACATCCATACATCGCATCAAAAGTTAACAGCATTTATTGTTACAAAAGAAGCAGATTTAGTTGTTGGAGCGCTCCAAAAATCATTAATTCGTGGAATTACAGTTATTGACTCAAAGGGCGCTTTCTCAAATGAAGAAAGTAAAGTTTTGATGTTAGTTATTACACGTTATGAATTATATAATTTAAAAATGACAATTAGTGATGTTGATCCAAATGCATTTATGAACTTAGTTAATACCGCTGATATTGAAGGCAATTTCCTAAACTCAGACCAACAAGAATTATTAAGAAAAGGGCAATCAACTAAATAAAAAGGAGATTCGTTATGCCAATTATAAATATTGATTTAATTGAAGGTCGTTCACAAGAACAACTTAAAAATTTAGTTAAAGATGTGACTGAAGCTGTTTCAAAAAATACTGGTGCACCTACAGAGCATATCCATGTAATTTTAAATGAAATGCGTAAAGATCGTTATAGTGTCGGTGGTATTCTAAAAAGCGACGAAAAATAAATATCATTAAATATGACTTCTGGTATATTCCAGAAGTCATTTTTTATAAAAAAATAACAGACCATTACTGATCTGTTACTAATTAACGATTATTTAGCTAAATTTAAATAATTTTTTAAGTAATGAGCAAGCCCATTTTCTTGGTTATTTAAAGAGGTAACATCATTGGCTAGACCTCTAATTTCAGAAGTACCATTTTTCATTGCCACACCCCAGCCAGCATATGAAAGCATTTCTTTATCATTACTTTCATCACCAAAAGCAACGATATCTTTTTGAGAGATACCATAGTAATCTGCTAGATAAGAAACACCAATTGCTTTTTGAATCCCTTTTGAAACAACTTCTAGAACAGGTTTTGGTCCGCCCCAAGTGTTGACTTCGATAACATCACCATATTTTTCAAGTAGTCTAGATGTAATTAATTGTTTTTTATCTTGATCGACAAACATCGTAATTGATGTCGGATCATGTTGTAAATTTTGTTTATTAAGAATTTGATTTGATCTTAAAACTTGTGGGAAAAAGCCTTTCACTAGCTGACTTGCATTGTCAGCCAATAACATATTTTTTCCTTCGGCTGCTAACATGTTAATACCTAATTCTTTTCTAGCGTTAAGAATATCAAAAACAATATCTCGATTAATTGTATATTCGTATGATTTATCCCAATTTTTATGTGGAATATGTGCCAGGGCACCATTAAAATTAATCATTGGAGTTGTTAACCCTAATGAATCATAAATTTGTTTTGAGATACGATATGGGCGTCCCGTTACAATACTGACAATGTGTCCTTCAGCTGTTGCTTGAGTAAGTACTTTTTTTGTTGTTGAACTAACTTCTGCATTATTATTTAAAGTTGTGCCATCTAAATCAATTGTAATTAACTTTTTGTTCATCGTTATTGTTCCTCCATCAACTTAACTTATGTGTAGTAAGATTTACAGTTTTTTATCTTAGTTAGTTCAGGATAGCATTTGAGTATGCAGTATTCAAACGTATTTAACCTTTTTTTATCTATTGTTATAAAATCGTATCTTTAATTTAATCCGGCTTCATAGTAACTTTGGCGCCGTATAACATTATTTTTTAGAAAAAGTAAAGAGTTCAGTAACATTAAAACAATAGATTGCAATGCTAAAATAGAAACGATAAACTAGTAATATTAGCTATTCAAGAGAGGATTAATCCTATGAGTGAAAGACGAAGTGCAGAAATAATTAAGCAAGATATTTTGACACATTTAGAAAAAGTGATGGATCCTGAATTGGATATGGATATTATTAATTTAGGTTTAGTATATGAGATTGAATTAGACAATGACAATAATTGTAATGTACAAATGACTTTAACCACTATGGGTTGCCCGTTAACAGGTGTTCTATCTGATTTAGTCGAAGATGCGTTAAAGCCAGTGCTAGAAATAAAAAAAGTAACTGTACAATTTATATGGAGTCCAGCCTGGTCAATTGAACGTATGTCTAGGTATGCAAAAATGGCACTCGGTGTCCATTAAAAGTTAGGGGGAAATTAAATTGATGATGCGAAGAAGATACATATTTATAGTAGCTATCTTACTACTTACATTCTTTACCACATTTTTATTTTTTAAGATGCAGGAAAAAGATTTAATCACAAAATTAGATAATCATAATCTATCTAAAAATGCATATGTTCTTAAAACAAAAGAACAAAATTTAGATAAATATAATACAACGTTAGCAAAATCAGAAAAAATTTCTGATTTTCAAATTCATTATCAAGTAAAAAACAAAAAAAATATTTCTTATTTTTATGCGAAGGGTAGTTATGATAAGCCACCAATGGTTTCTGGAACTTTTTTCTCAAATAATGATTTTTTATCTGAAGTTCCGGTAGCAGTAGTTGGTCGAAATATTGAAAAAAAATTATACTCGCCATTTCATCAGCAGTATTATAAATTAAATGGGCAATACGTTTCTGTCATCGGTATTATGGGTGATAAATACAATTCTGAGTTGGATAATCAAATTTTTATTGCAATGTCAACTGCAGACATAAGTAAATTGAAGGCAAATAATACAAATATTATTCTTGATTCAAAGCATGTCGTGACTAAGAATGTGTTAACGACCGAATTAACTAATACAACAGTTTCCAAACAGGTTAATGATAATTTAATTTTAACTAATAACTCATGGATTAGTCGACATTGGCAACAAGCGGTGGGCTTAATGGCTGTTATTGCTAGTGTTATGGTCGCAACTTATATTTGGATTGTTGGTGTTAGTAAACAAATTCGTAATCAGAAATTTATCAAACAATCAAAAAAAGTTATTATTTGGAATAACTTGCTAATTTACATGGGATCATTCTTAGTTGGTGGCTTAATAGGAACTGCGATTGGTCAGTCACAATTTTCGATTAAAACAAATATGATAGCTCTGTATGAGTTCGAAGGTACTCTATTTATCGTTGCTTCCGTTGTTTTCTACTTTGTTATCCGTAGAAGAGTTAATAAACGTAATAATTAATAAAAACGCCAAATCAGTTAGATTCATTATCTAACTGATTTGGCGTTTTTTATGTAAACATGATTATATTTGATTTTTAAAATTTTGTAACTCAGGTGATAAAATCATTCTAATTTTTGTTAAATCACTTAAATTTTTGGTGCCAAGTAACAGCATAAGCATGTTAATTTTTGATTGATAATCTGATATGGTATTTGTTAGCGCATCTTGACCTTGTTTATTGAGAATGTGTAAGAATGCACCAGAGATACCAACACTTTTAGCGCCTAAAGCGAGACATTTAACAATATCTAATGGGGTACGAATACCACCAGAGGCAAAAATTGTTAAGCCTGTTTGCAGAGATTTTGTATCAATGAGACTTTCAGCTGTAGTTAAGCCCCAATCCTCTAGAAAGGAGAAATCTTTAGCATGTCTACGTTCGTTTTCAATCATGGCAAAATTTGTGCCGCCACGACCAGAAATATCAACATAACGTACACCAATATCAGCTAATTGTTGAACCGTTTTATGAGACATCCCAAAACCAACTTCTTTAACAATAATGGGTACTTCAAGCTTATTTACGATTGTTTCAATATTCTTCAACCAATAAAACTCACGTTCACCTTCTGGCATAATAATTTCTTGAGCGGCATTAATATGAATTTGTAGGGCGTTTGCTTCAATCATATCAACGGCTCTTTTTGACTGATCTAGTGTTGCATTGGCGCTTAAATTAGAAAAAATGAGACCATTTGGATTCTTTTCACGAAGTATTTTAAATGTATGAGCCTTAGAAGGGTCTTTTAAGGCGATACTTTGAGAACCTGTCGCGATTGGTGTATTTGTGATAGCTGCAACTTCGGCTAATTGTTGATTTAAAATACCCGTTTGTTCACTGCCACCAGTCATAGCATTAATATAAAAGGGCGATTGAAACGAGAAATTTGGAAGCTCAACGCTAGATTGAATATCATTAATAGAAAGTTCAGGTAAATTTGAAGGAATAAGCTTGATCTCATTCAATTGATTTTTTGATTCCGTATTGAATAATTTTTCGGCGATAAATACGTGTTCATCTTTTCTGTGACTTTGAATTAAATTATCGTCTTTAATCATAAAAAACTCCTTATCCTATAAGGTCACTTTGATATCCAAAGGTTGAATATCATTTTGTGCCCAATCTTTAAATAATTCAGTACGATTTGTTTCAGAGGTTGCTAATGCAATACCGCAATCACCACCGCCAGCACCTGATGTTTTTGCGGCAGCATGTTGGGATTCTGATAAATTACAAAGGGAAGTTAATGATTCGGTTTCAATTATTACCTGACTAGCATCGGCTAATTGTTGTAAAATCATTCGATTATTTGTAATTTCTTGTTGAATAATGATGGAATTGTTTAATTTAAAGCCATCAATCATTGCAGTGACACATTTTTTTGAATCTTCTAAAAATTCAGAGTAAGTCTTTTTTTGTTTTGCTTTAAAAAGGGCCATCTTATCAACAAAAATGGAAGTTGAAGCTGGAGAGCCAGTCCAACCGATTAATAATTCTAAATCTTTAGGTTGCGGTAGGCGTTGGACAGAAAGCATAGGCCAATCCATAGATAAAAGTTCGGTTAGTGGCGTACCTTGTCTCATAATTTTTAACCATTCTCGATCAAATGAATAATAAGCAATCCATCCGCCATAAACACTAGCGGCAATATCTCCGAGTGAACCATTTCCTTGAACATCTAGGTGAGCCATTGCTGATAATTTAAATAGAGCGTTATCCGTTAATTTTAAATTATAAAATTGTGAAACGGCACGAACGGTTGCTACGGTAACCGCAGCAGAACTGCCCAAACCATATTTTTTACCATCAGTACTATCTAAATCACTATCAATATTGACATGATAATTAACCATCTGTTTTCCGATGGATTGTGCATATAATTCGGTTAAATGAATCGCCGATAATATGTAGTGAAAGGGGTTATCTCGATTATCAAAAATAATTTTTGTCCCTTGACGATACCAAGATAAAGAATTTTCTTGGTATTGTTTAGATGAAATACTACCTGTTTCTTTACTCTTTTTAATTGTTACAGTTACAAACTGATCAATAGCAACAATAATTGCTGGTGATCCAGGTTCAACAATTGCGTATTCTCCTGCAATATAAAGTTTTCCTGGTGCTTTAGCGGTGATCAAATAGCTCAATTCCTTTCAATATGGATAACACTAAATAAGTGTCGCTCCAGGTCCAGGCTTGGCAACCAAAAGATTTTTTGCACCAAAAAGTGGACTTAATTTATTTAAAATATAAGGTGTTTCAGTTTTGGAACAAATTATTTTAACATTTGGACCAGCATCCATTGTGAAGTAACAGGTAATACCTTCTTGACGCAAGTCACGAATAGCATCCATAGCACGTATGCTGTCAGGATTAAAATAAGTAAAGCTGGGATTAGCGCTTAAAGTTGTTGCGTGCATTTTCATTGCATTATTTTCAGCAATTTGACCAACTTTTTCGAGGTTTTTCTCTATAATAGCCTTTTTCATATCAATTAAATCACGTTCAGAAGATTTAACCCATTCATTGTAGAAAGGTGATGTGTCCACGGAATGTTGCATTCCAGAACGAGAATCAATCGCTTTTTCATGACTATTAATCATAATAGCAATCATTTGAAGATCCCAATCAATCGTTTCTTCAATCGGTATAGCAAAGGAGTCTTCATCATTGTGACCTTTTTCCCATTCAACTAGGCCACCAAAAATAGAGCGACTAGCTGAACCAGAACCACGACGTGCTAATCGTGATAAATCGCGTTTATTTAAATTTAAACCAATTGCTTGACTAGCAGCAAGCGCAAGTGCAGCATATGCGCTCGCTGATGACGCAAGTCCTGCTGAAGTTGGAACGTGATTTATTGATTCTACTTTAGCGTAAATATTTTTTTGTGCTTGATTACGAACAATATCTAAAAAGGCTGATACTTTGTTATCCTTTTTTTGTTTAGAATTTAGAAAGAAGGTATCTTCAGTTAGCGTATCGTCAAAAGTTACCGTAGTATCGGTATAAAAATGATCTAACGTTAAGGATAGGCTATTGTTGTAAGGAATAATTAAATCTTTATTTTGTTTACCCCAGTATTTAATGAGTGCAATATTAGTATGGGCGCGAGCTGAAATTTTATTTTTCAATATGTTGTGACTCCTTTTTAAGGGGTTGAATCCAAGTTGCAATGGCACCATTACGATTTAAGAGATGGCTTAGATTTAAAGCTTCTTCGGGTGTTTTAACTAGGGCTATCATACAGCCACCGCCACCACCACCGGTAAGTTTGGCACCTAAAGCGCCATTTTCTAGACTTGTTTTGACAAGTGCATCTAATTTGGGATGACTAACACCTAAAGATTTTAGTAAATGATGAGCCCTAGATAATGTGTGTCCTAAACTTATAGCATCATCTGTCGCAATTTGTGCCTTAGCCATACTTGTTAATTGACCAAGTTCGGAAATTATTTTTTCAGTAACGTCAGGACTTGATAAGACGCGATCACGAACTTGACCAACAGTTAAACCCGTTTGGCCCTTGATTCCCGTATCAGCAATCACTAAGGTTGCCTCTATGTTTAATGGGACAGGGTAAGCCTCTTGGTGCTTAATGAACCAAATGGGATCGCGGCTACTGGTTGTTGCGGCATCGATACCACTTGGAGAACCATGTGTGGTTGTTTCAGCGATATTGGCAATAAGTAGAAGTTCATCGCGTTCGATTTTCGTATCAAAAAAAGCGTACAAACTTCGAATTATGGCAATAACTGTGGCAGCGGAAGAACCCATCCCTCGTTCAGATGGGATGTCACTTTCAATCGTTAATTTAAATGATTGATGTCGTTTATTCAATGATTTTAAAATGTACTGGATAACTTGCTTAATGCCACGCATATTCATGGGAACATTTTTCAGTTCACCACTATAAAAACGACTTGTGATCCATTGTTTATCTGCCATTGCTTCCGTTAAAACTGATATTTTAACATTTGGTAAAGGGAGGGCAATAGCGGGTTGGCTATAAACAACAGAGTGTTCGCCGATTAATATAATTTTAGCATGGCTAGTACCAAGAAATTTTGCTTCTGTATTATCTGACAAATTGTTCAAAAAAAGAGTCCTCTCTAGATGAATTTACTTCCATTATCATACCTTAAAATTGTCGTTATAGCTATAATGGACTGGATGAACTTTGAGAATTTATAATGATTTAGTTTTTGGCATATGATTCTTTAATCAATATGGTAAAATAAACATAAATGCGTTAACTTAAAAAGACTGGTGATAAACTTCAATGAATAAAAATACGATTTATGCTGTAGTGGATATTGAAACGACGGGAACAAATCTTAAAAGTGGCGATCGAATGATCCAATTTGGTTGCGTTTTAGTTCAAAAAAATCAAATAATAAATTCTTTCTCGTTTGATATTAATCCTGGTATGGCAATTCCGAAAGTTATTACAGAATTAACAGGGATTACAAACCGTCAAATCAGAAAGGCTGCCTATTTTGAAGACGTCGCCGCAACGATTTACGCGATTCTCCAAGATACAGTTTTTGTTGCGCATAATATTAACTTTGATTTGCCATTTATCAATAGTGAGTTAGAAAGAGTTGGCTATCCTGCATTATCAATAAAAGGTGTCGATACTGTACAGCTTAGTCAAATCTTATTGCCAACAGCACCCAGTTTTAAATTAAAAGATCTGAGTCGATATTTGAATCTGACTCACGAAAATCCGCATCATGCCGATAGTGATGCCCATGTGACAGCTGAGTTATTTATCTTCTTATTAACTCGACTAGAAACGATTCCAAGAGAAACCTTATTTGAAATAAATCGTTTAAGTTCATTTTTATTAAGAAATACAAATGAATTATTTTCTGATGCGTACAGTGATAAAAATAGAAGACAGGAAAGACTACCAGATCATCTATACATTGTTGGAGGGATTGTCCTTCAACGTAGGAAACAAGATACATTTAATTTAACGAATTATGTTTATCCTGAAGCAGAAGTAGATAAGAAAAAAATATTTGAAAAACAATTAAGTTGGCGACCTGAACAAGCAAAGATGATGGACCTTATTTCTGAACATTTAAAAAGTGGAAATCGAACATTAATTATTGAGGCTCCTACAGGAATCGGTAAAACATTAGGTTATTTAATTCCAGCAGCTTATCATGCTCAAAATCGCAAACAAATTGTGATTAGTAGTGCGACAACATTACTTCAAACCCAGTTGATGAATCAGGCATTACCGTTACTTAACAAATTATTGCCTTTTCAAACAGCTGCAGTAAATTTGAAGGGCAGTAACCATTATATAAATTTAGCGGCGTTTAAAAAAGAATTAACACAAAAAGAAACCTCTGGACAGATAGCTTTAATGAAAATACGTATCTTAGTATGGCTGACAATGACTAAAACTGGTGAACTTGATGAATTAAAACTTTCAAGTTATCAAAATCCCATTTTTAATCAAATTGAACATCAAGGGGTTGGGAGTTTAGTATTAACTGATCAATTTTTTGAAGTTGACTTTATTAATACGTTATATAAACAAGTTGAATCGTCAGCAATTATTTTTACAAATCATGCTTTTTTAATGAAGCATCCTGGTTTATTTAACTCAGATCGTACAAAACTTGCGCCTGAATTAATTGTAGATGAAGCACAGCATCTTGCTGATGTTGCTCTACAGTCAAATAAAGGACGCATTCGATTCTGGAAAATTATTAATATGTGTGATTCATTATTGACTAGCATACAAAGTTCACAAAAATTTTCTTTTAATGACTTAATGGCAATTAATTTCTTAACAGCTAGTGAAAACAATCAATTATTAACAGAAATTAGGAAATTACGGGAATCAGTTGAGTTACTCATCAGACAATTTTCAAGAGAATATGGTCGACAAATTAGTAGGAATTCAGCAGCAAAAAATGAAACGACCGGAAAAGCAATTATTTTAAAATCAACTGAGCTAATTGGATTGATTAATCGAAATAAAATTATGCTTGAATCTGTTTTAAAAGTGATAACTGTTTTAAAAAGAGATGATGCCATTTTACGAGATCGTTATATCGCTGCAAAAAGCCAACAAAATATCGGCCAAGATGAGCAACAGCTTTTGAATCGTGTTCATAACTTTTTTAAGCAATTATTTGCAGAAACTGAGGGCTGGACTATATTTGAACAAAATCAAGACAAGCTAAATGAAAAGGTGCTTTGGTTAAGTTTTCCGATTAACGGACAAACAGACAAAATGCAATTTGAATTTAGTTTATCAGATGCAACTCATTTTCTTTCTGAAGTAATTTATCGGCACTTTAATCACCTGACGTTTACTGGGGCGACTTTGTTACTACCAGGTAATCCTGATTACATTATTGATCAGCTAGATATACAAGATGATAATTACAAAATCAAAAAATTAGGGAGTCCTTTTGATTATAGTAACCAAGCTAAATTGTATGTAGCAAGTGATGCTTTTGATGTTCGATCATCAAAAGAGCTTTATGAATCTTACTTGGCTGATTCAGTTTATGAGATTATAAAATCACAACGTAAACAAACGTTAATTTTATTTAATTCGCTTGATACGATAGCAAATGTTTATGGGTTATTAACAAAAAGAGGGTTACATCTTGATCGTGAACTTTTAGTTCAGGGTGTTACAGGACGGCCTGAAAAATTAAAAAAACGATTTTTATTAGGTAAAGACGCTATTTTAATGGGTACTGGTAGTTTCTGGGAAGGCGTTGACTTACCAAATGATAGATTAGAACTTTTAATTGTGACGCGGTTACCATTTGAGTCTCCAGAGTCGTTAAATGTAAAGGCGAAAGAAAAAGAGTTTGAAGGTCAAGGTAGGGATGTATTCAGTGAGTATTCACTGCCTAGAGCAACAATGAAGCTTAAACAAGGGTTTGGACGCTTAATTCGGACGTCAACCGATAAAGGGGCAATGATTGCATTGGACAATCGATTGATAAATCAAAGTTATGGTAAAAAAATGATTGAAGTATTGCCGGATGAATTACAACTTATAAATGAACCATTGGCAGATATTATTATTGATTTAAAGACGTTTTTATCTAATTCTGATAGTTAATCAGAATTAGATAATGTCTGTTATAATATGACCGTATAAAACTAAGACAGGAGAAAAATTGATCATGCGAAGATCCCCCAAAAAATCAAAAAACATCGTTTTTCTTTCGATACTTGGTACGATATTAGTTATTGTGGTAAGTGCTTTTATTTTATATAATCGCGCAAAATCACCGATGGCTACAGCTGAAAAAGAAGCTGTTACAATTGCTAAAAAATACGCAAAACTAGATAAAGAAACAGCATTTTATAGATATAATAGGGATGCAACTTATTTTACAGTTGCAGGGACAACAAAAGCTAATAAAAGAATTTATGTGATTGTTGCTCAAAAAGGTGGAAAAGTTAAAGTCTTATCACAATCAAATGGTAAGACAAAAAATGATATTTTAACTTATATCTGGAATGAAAAAAAACCTAGTAAAATATTGAATGTCGGACTTGGTATATACAACGG
The DNA here is from genome assembly GCF_056781975.1 of Dellaglioa sp. CoH-57-MRSF-19. The sequence goes on along the minus strand of NZ_JBXAXW010000002.1, from coordinate 175,697 downwards.
TGTACCTGCATGGGAAGTGAGTTATTTGAACAAGAAAAAAGCTCTTTGTTATGAAACACTGCAGTTCTCAAATGGTAAAGTTTTAAAATCCGTTGAAAATATATAATTGTCTTATGGACTAATATATCTGACTAATGATATTATAAAAGGAATGAAATCGATCTAGCAACTAGGACCGTAATGAGGAGGAAGTTTATTGAAAACAATTAGTATAATTGATGCTAAAAACCATGTAGACGAAGAAGTAAAAATCGGTGTTTGGCTTACTAATAAAAGATCAAGTGGTAAGATTGCATTTTTACAATTACGAGATGGAAGTGCCTTTTTCCAAGGTGTCGTGATAAAAAGTAATGTCAGTGAAGAAACTTTTGAAATGGCAAAAGAGTTACATCAGGAATCTAGCCTTTACGTTATTGGTGAGATTCATGAAGATAAACGCTCACCATTTGGCTATGAAATTGAAGTTAAATCACTTGAATTAGTTGGTGATAGTCAAGATTATCCAATTACACCTAAAGATCATGGAACAGAATTTTTGATGGATCATCGTCATTTATGGTTACGTTCAACGAAACCATATGCAGTTATGCAAATTAGAAATGAAATTATTCGCGCAACATATGAATTTTTCAATAAAGAAGGTTTTATAAAGATTGATGCGCCTATCTTAACTGGTAGTGCACCAGAAGGTACAACTGAACTTTTCCATACTAAATATTTTGACAAAGATGCCTATTTGTCACAATCAGGTCAATTGTATGAAGAAGCTGGGGCAATGGCCTTTGGTAAAGTATTCTCATTTGGACCAACTTTTAGAGCTGAAAAATCTAAGACAAGACGCCATTTAATTGAATTTTGGATGATTGAACCCGAAATGGCATTTATGCACCAAGAACAAAGTCTTGAAGTACAAGAACAATATATTGCGTTCTTAGTACAAAATGTTTTAGATAACTGTGACTATGCTTTAGATATTCTCGAAAGAGATAAAGAAGTCTTAAAAAGTTATACAAAAACACCATTCCCTAAAATTTCTTATGATGAAGCCGTCGAATTATTACAAAATTCTGGTGAATTTCCTGATACTAAATGGGGTGATGATTTTGGATCTCCTGAAGAAACTTATTTGGCAGAACATTTCAGTATGCCAGTATTCGTTTTAAACTATCCTAAAGCAATTAAACCATTTTACATGAAACCACATCCAACGAGAGAAGACGTCGTTATTTGTGCTGACTTATTAGCTCCTGAAGGTTACGGCGAAATTATTGGTGGTTCAGAACGTGAAACTGATGTAGATAACTTAATAGCACAAATTAAAAAAGCTGGATTGAACGAAAAAGATTACGAATGGTATTTAGATTTAAGAAGATATGGTAGTGTTCCTCATTCAGGATTTGGTCTTGGATTAGAACGCGCAACAACTTGGATTACAGGTGAAGAACATATACGTGAGGCTATTCCATTCCCACGTCTATTAAACCGTATTTACCCATAAAAAAGTAGAGAAAAAGAACCTTTAAACGAAATTGTTTAAGGTTCTTTTCTTAATTAAGGAGGCATTTTCGTTATGGATGCATTTATGAGTCAATTTTTAGAAGCAGGGGAAACCCATGTGTCTAATTTAATTTTACGGAATTATCGAAAAATTGGATTATCAAGTGATGAATTAATTTTCTTAATCCATCTATTAAGCTTTAATCAAGCAGGTAATAAATTTCCAGATACAAATCAAATTGCCAGTCAAATGGGCGTGACGGCCCAGGAAACCTATACATTACTGCAGAAATTAATCGAAAAAAAAGTTATTTCTATCAAAACAATTGATGATTCAAATGGGTACAGCACCGATCAATTTGATTTTAGTGTGTTATATGAAAAATTAAATAATTTAAGTCATAGGACACAAGAAAAGGTTGAAGTTGTTAAGAGTAATAATTCTCGAAAAGAGGTTTATGAAAAAATTGAAGTTGAATTTGGAAGACCTTTATCACCAATGGAATTAGAAAGTATTAGCATGTGGATTGATCAAGACCACTATATTCCAGAACTAATTTTGATGGCGTTGAAAGAAGCTGTCCTTAATCAGGCATACAGTTTAAAATATATGGATAGAATTTTACTAAATTGGGAAAAGAAGCATATAAAAACAAGTCAAGACATAAAAAAAGATAAAGAAAAAAGACAACAACAGAACTTTTCAAATAATGTGAAGAATAATGACAATACAAAAGAATCTAATGATAAACCGGAAATACCCCTATATCATTGGTCAAATTAATGAAATAAATAAAAACCTGGCGATATTCAGAATTTTAACTGAATATCGCCAGGTTTTTATTTAACGAGTAGCAGACGAAACGGCTTTACTGCTGTCTGCTTTAGATGAAGCACTTGAACTAATAGCGGAGCTAGAACTACTAGATGAACTAGAACTTTCTGAAGAACTAGAACTACTTGAACTAGAAGAACTGCTTGAACTAGATTCTTCTGAAGAACTAGAACTATTTGATATCTTAGGAACTGAATATGAACTGCTATCTGCTGTTGTTGTTTCTGCAGTAGATGAATCTGTTAATGATAATTCGCCATTTTTCAGATAAACGTCAGAAGGTTTTGTCCAATCCGTATTTGAAACTGATTGGGAAACGTACTGCATTAAGTTTTTATAAATACCTACAGCTAGATGTTGAGAATTAACATCTAAGTAGTTATTTGCGACTAATGGTGAATCATAACCTGTCCAAACTGCAATTGAGTAATTTGAAGTATAGCCGGAAAATAATGAATCCATAACTGCGCTAGATGGAAATTTAGAAGCAACATTTGATGGATAATCAGTAGTACCGGTTTTACCCGCTTGGTAAAGACCCGGTATTTGAGCTGCCGTACCTGTACCATTAGAACTATTAATAACACCTTTTAGCATATCAGTAATCATATAAGCAGTTGATGTTTTCATTGCTCTAGTACCTGAGCTAGAATAATTTTCAACTGTACCATCTTTTCTTTCAATTTCTGAAATATAAGTCCCTTTGTGATAAGTTCCACCATTTGCAAATGCTGCATAGGCTTCTGCATTTTGAGTCGTTGACATGTTTGCACCGATACCAGATGAGTAAGTATCAACTTGATCCTTAGAGACACCAAGTTTTTTGACGAATCCTTGGGCTTTTGATAATCCAACCGCTTCAAGTGTCCGAATAGCAGGGATATTACGTGATTGAATCAAAGCATTTCGCATTGTCATTGTTCCAAGATAGCTATTATCAAAATCATTTAATTGTTTTGTAGTAGCATCAGGGTAGTAATATTTTGTATCGCTAACTTTTTGATTAGTTGGGTAGTCTAGATATTCAATAGCAGGACCGTAATCCATAATAGGTTTCATGGTTGAACCGTTGCTTCGACTAGTTGCGACAGCCCGATTATACCCGAAAGTAACATTTGTTTGTTTACGGCCACCAATCATAGCTGAAATAGCGCCAGTTTTTGAATCAACCATGGTAACAGCTAATTGCATTTTACTGTCAGGATAGACCACATAGTTATTTGTATTAGCTATATCATAAAGTCGTTTCTGAGCATCCAAATCTAAGTTTGTACGAATCTTAAGACTACTGTTATAAGGATCAAAACCTTTATCTTTAACAGACTGAATAACTTCTTTTAAATAGGAATCAGAAATTTTTGCATTATAAGTATCTTTTTCGGCAGAATGTGATGTTCTTAGGCCTGAAGTAATTGGTGTCGCTTTAGCTGTACTTGCTTCGCTTGCCGAAATTTTGTTATTTGCTAACATTGCATCAATAACTTCATTACGTCGTTCCTTTGCGTATTCTGGATGCGCGTAAGGATTATAAGAAGATGGGGCATTAGGAATACCAGCAATTAACGCGATTTGTTCTGTATTTAATTTATTCAATTTTTTACCGAAATAGTAATTTGCAGCAGTTTGCATCCCGTAAATACCATTTCCCATAAAGACTTTGTTAGCATAGAACGTTAAAATCTGAGATTTACTGTATTTACGCTCTACTTGTAATGCTAGCCATGCTTCTTGCGCTTTTCGTTTTATTGTTTGATCAGATGCTTTTGTCGAAAAGACAGATAATTTAATAAGTTGTTGTGTTAAAGTACTACCACCTTGAAGACCAGCTGATCCACCAGTGATATTTGACAAGGCTGCACCTACAATTCGCACAGGATCAACGCCATTATGTTTATAGAAACGTTTATCTTCGATTGAAACAATGGCATCTTTTAATAGTTGCGGCATGTCAGACGATTCAGCGTAGACTCTTGAAGTTCCTAAGGTAGTGATGATTTCATCATTCTTTGCATAAATGACACTTGCAGGGGTACTTTCAAGACTACTTGATGTTATTTTTGGTGAATCTTTGGCGTAATAGAAAAATAAACTGATACTAGCAATTACGCCAATAACGAATAGAGCAAGTAAGCTCAAAAAAATACGTTTAAAAAGTTTACCTTTACTATTTTTACCTTTGTTGCCTTTTTTGTTAGTGCTTATTTCTTGTTCGCGTCGCGCAACACGAGTAGTACCTTTATTATCAGCTGTTGCCATAAATAAAATTCTCCTTTAATTATATAAAGCCTTAATTATAGATGCTCTATCATTTTATCAACGTATTTTAAATAGGGAATGACCGGATTTAAAGTATATTGTATCTCGAATCCTTCAGTTTGGACTGTTTTCAATGGAATTGATTTACGACCATTAACACTCTGCTTATCCCAGTAAGTAAATAGCGTTTTTGATGGTAGTAAGTAGACCTTACCTAAGGTTGTGAACTTCATTATAACAAAACTAATTCCTCTTTGTAATACACATGATTTCATATGGTTAATTTGGTGCTCATGAAAATTACTTAACGGAAATGAAGTTTTATTTTTAGTTTCTTTAGCTTCAAAATCTAAATAGTGGCCATCGTATATGCCATTGTAGTCAGTTGTTGACGCAGTTTGAAAGTAAGCTTCTTTAATAACAGCTGCACTTCGTTTAGGATAATCAACTTTTACAATTTGAATAGGCGTTGGTTTTTTGTGAATGACAGCCATATTATGAGCAAGGTAAAATGCGTTGCTTACGTTGATATCATCCTCTAATGACATCCCCCGTTTACCAAACAACAGCATATTTGACTTTTTTTGCGTATTTAAAGGTGATTGTTCATAAAGTTTTCCATTAGGATAATTAATACTCACAGTTATTTCACGCTCCAATCTAAAATATTATAACAATAAGTGATATAATTTAATAGCTTTAAAGGATTTGGTAACATATTCTTAATATAAGAAAGGAATATTTAATCAATTATGAAGCGTTTATGGGTGACTGGTTATAGAACATACGAATTAGGTATTTTTAATGAAAATGATCTTAAAATAAAAATCATTAAAAGCGCAATTAAAAAAAATATTATTAATGAAATAGAAAATGGATTGAAGTGGGTTATAACTGGCCCTCAGCTTGGTGTTGAGCAATGGACGGCACAAATTTGCCTAGATATACAAAATGAATATCCTGATTTCAAGGTATCAGTTATGCTACCATTCAAAGAGTTTGGTAATAATTGGAAAGATGATAAAAAATTAGTTTTAAATCAAATATTAAATGATGTAGATTTTTCTGATTATGTTAGTAAGGATACCTATCAGTCGCCACAGCAATTAAAAAATTATCAAACTTTTATGATAGAACACACAGATGGCGCGTTATTACTTTATGATTCAGAAAATGAAGGCAAAACAAAATTTGATTTATTAAAAATAAAGCAAACTAAAGAAGTGAAAAACTATGCATTACGTATGATAGATTTTATGGAATTAGAAGATATTGCAAACGAAATGGAAGAGGAACAAAATAATCATTTGAATTATTAAATAATTCTGCTATAATAAACAGGTATTAACATTATTTATGAGAAATTAGTGATGAGGTGTACGAATATGACGGATGTTAATTTTGTACCTAAAGATATCTTACAAAAACATTTTGAAACAAAAATGCGTGGATATGATTCTAAAGAAGTTGACGAATTTCTTGACGATGTTATTAAAGATTATGAAACCTTTGATAAGAAAGTCAAAAAACTTCAAGAAGAAAATGATCGTTTAATTGCTCAAGTCGACGAACTTACAAAACAGGTTACTGTTGGTAAAAGTTCACAGACGACCCAAACAACATCTACAACTTCAAATATGGATATTCTTAAACGATTATCTAATTTGGAACGTCGTGTGTTTGGTGCACAGTTAGATGAGAATGAAAATTCTAGAAATCAATTTTAAATTAATTGAATGATGTAATATAGATTCAGTGTAAATTTCGGGTAATTGCGGTCTATTAAGTTAGGCTGAGGAAAGTCCATGCTTGCACAAGCTGAGATGCTTGTAGTGTTCGTGCTTGGTGAAAAAATAAGCCAAGGTACCTTCGGGTAACGGCGGATAAAATGACTAAGGCTTCGGCTATGTCAAAGTAATCTGTAAAGTGCCACAGAGACGATACAATATTGGAAACGGTATTGCTGGAACGCGGTAAACCCCACGAGTAGGCAACCCAAACTTTGGTAGGGGCGCTTCATGACGGAAATGAACAAATCATGGGGGCAGATAATATCTGGAGATAGATGATTACCACTGATTTCATCGCCTGAGATGGATGACGTACAAAACATGGCTTATAGAAATTTACATGATTTCAGGATGAACTAGGATGAAGAATTTTCTTTTATCCTAGTTTTTTTATTAAAAAAATTAAATTATAGTGAAGGTGCAAAATGGAAACTTTTAAATTATTGGCAACCGCAGCTAGCGGTATTGAGTCAATTGTTGGAAACGAACTTAAACATATGGGTTATGATGTTCAAGTAGAAAATAGTCGTGTCCGCTTCGAAGGAACAATGGAAGATGTTATTAATACAAACCTATGGTTGAGAACCGCAGATCGCGTTAAAATCATTGTTGGTGAGTTTACGGCTACGACTTTTGACGATTTATTTGAACAAACAAAAGCAATCTCTTGGGATAAGTTTTTACCATTAGATGCGGAATTCCCTGTTCAAGGAAAATCTCAAAAATCAACACTCTATAGTGTTCCAGATGCCCAAGCAATCGTGAAAAAAGCAATTGTTGATCAATTAAGTGATGTCTATCACCGTACAACACGCTTACCAGAGACGGGTTCAAAATATCCATTGGAAGTTGCTATTAATAAAGATAACGTCTTATTGACACTTGATACAACGGGTAGCAGTTTATTTAAACGTGGTTATCGTGTTGAAAAGGGTTATGCTCCTTTAAAAGAAAATATGGCAGCTGCGTTAGTTATGTTAACTAATTGGTATCCAGAAAAACCTTTTGTTGATCCAGTATGTGGTTCAGGAACAATCCCAATTGAAGCTGCATTAATGGGACATAATATTGCACCTGGTATCGGTCGTTATTTTGTATTCGAAGATTGGGATTTTGTTGAAAAAGGACTATTTGATCGTTTAAGAGAAAAAGCAAAAGGTGAAGCAAATCTTGATGTAGTATTAGATATAGCAGGTTATGATATTGATGCTGGCATGATTGAAATTGCTAAAAAGAATGCCGCTGAAGCTGGCGTCTTGGATAGTATTGAATTCAAGCAACTTGCTGCAAAAGATTTTACAACAGAAAAAGAAAATGGTGTTTTAGTCGCTAACCCACCATACGGTGAACGATTGAGCGATACTGAATCTGTACGTGTTTTATACAAACAGATGGGTGTTGTTTATAAACAAATGCCTACTTGGAGTAAATATATCTTAACAAGTGACTTAACTTTTGAAGAATATTATGGTTCAAGAGCATCTAAAAAACGTAAGCTATATAATGGCTCATTGAGAACGGATTATTTCCAATATTGGGGTAAACGTAAACCAAGAGCATAATAAATAATAAGTTTAAAAGCTATCTAATCAACGATTAGGTAGCTTTTTTTATTTAAGATAAAAAAAATAAGTGTTATCTCTTTACTTATTAATAGTAAGTGATATACTAAGTTTATTCAAATAGAGAAGGGGAAATTAATTATGAAAACTCAATTATTAGATCTTATGGAACAACGTCGTTCAATTTACGCTTTAGGGGATAAAGTAAGTCAAACACCTGATGAAATTACTGGTGTTATCGAGGATGCTATAAAGAAATCACCAACATCATTCAATAATCAAACAATTAGAGCAGCAATTTTATATGGTAAAAATTCAGACATGGTTTGGGATATCGTTGAAAAACGTCTTAAATCTGAGGTTCCTAATGCTGAAGCATATAAGAAAACTCAAGAAAAGATTGCAACATTCCGTGCTGGATTTGGAACAATATTATACTTTATAGATACTGATGTTGTTGCTCAAAATGAAAAAGATTTTGCTTTATACGCTGATAACTTCAGAGTTTGGGCAGAACAAGGTTTGGGCGGTGCTCAACAAAGTGTTTGGACAGTATTAGCTGAAAATGGTATTGGCGCAAGTTTACAACATTATAATCCACTTATTGATACTGAAATTAAAAATGCGTTTAATATCCCTGGAAACTGGGAATTACGTGCACAAATGCCATTTGGTTCAATTGAAGCAGCGGCAGGAGATAAAGATTTCATGTTAGATGATGACAGATTCTTAGTTATTAAATAATAGTTCAAAAAGATGAAACTTAAGGTTTCATCTTTTTTTATGGAAAAATATAGAATATCTGATCAATTATGTTAAGCTTTAAATATAGAAGAATAATTTTATTGTGTTAGAGGAGATCATAAGCATGAAAAAATATCAAAAAACATATTTTTATCAACCCGAGCTAGCTAAAACGGTTATTTTATGGTCATGGACGTTCTGCTTATTTTTAGGTAGTTTATTATTATGGTTAGAGATAACAACATTACAAATTTGGACAATTGTTTTATTTATACTTTTTCTTATTGTATCAATTGTTCAAATCTTGAATCGTAAATTAATAGTTGACGACAAAAATATTAAGTTAACTAAGGTTATTCGAAAACATAATGAAATAATTGAAATTTCCGCAATAAAACAAGTTAAATTAAGAAGATTTGGACTATCTTTTTATTTAGCCAATAGTAAAAAGTCAGTTGTTTTGAATTCTAGAAGCAAGTTACAATTATACACGGACCTTAAAAAGGGAAATAAATGATGCCAATAGGTGTCATTTATTTTTTTATAAAAAAGAAATATTAAAAAGAGAAATAGCTTGAATATCCATTAAAATACGAACTATTTTTATTAATTTTTTAATTTCGTCCTTTTTTTGCTTTGACACAACGCTGAGTTGTTGATAGAATAGGTTTATTAAATTTGGAGGTAATCGAATGGCAAAGATAGCAATTGTAATGGGATCGATTTCCGACTGGACCACAATGAAATTTACGGCTAATTTATTAGATGAACTTGATATTGAGTATGATAAAAAAGTTATTTCGGCACATCGAATGCCAATAGAAATGATTAAATTTGCAGAAAGTGCGGATAAAAATGGGTATGAAGTTATTATTGCTGGTGCGGGTGGTGCCGCACATTTACCAGGAATGATTGCAGCTTCAACCGTCATCCCTGTAGTAGGCGTTCCGGTGCAGTCCCATGCGCTAAATGGAATAGACTCTTTACTGTCAATTGTTCAGATGCCTGCGGGAACACCCGTAGCAACTATGGCAATTGGTAAAGCAGGTGCAACAAATGCCGGCATCTTTGCCGCAAAAATTTGTGCCTTAAGTGATTCAACTATAAAAGATAATTTAAAGTCATATCAATTATCACTCCATCAAAAATCTTTGGAAAGTAGTGATTTACTTGATTAAAAGGATATTACCAGGACAAACAATTGGTATTATTGGTGGTGGTCAGCTAGGACAAATGATGACAACGTCTGCAAAAGAAATGGGTTATCGTGTGATTATATTAGATCCGCAAAAAGATTGCCCAGCTGCTCAGGTTGCGGACAAACAAGTGATTGCAGATTATGACGATGAGATTGCTATTTTAAATCTTGCAAAAATGTGTGATGTACTAACGTTTGAGTTTGAAAATGTAGATGCTGATACGATTGATGCAGCAAAGCAATATTGCTATGTTCCACAAGGGTCGACTGCACTGCGTATTTCACAAGATAGAATTAGTGAGAAACAATTTTTGGAAGCTCATAATTATCCAATCGCACCATTTAAATTAATACAAAGTTTTGATGATTTAGAAAATGCCATTAAAATAACTGGGTACCCATCAATTTTAAAAACGATTCGTGGCGGATATGATGGTAAAGGACAAGTTATTTTAAAGACAAGTGCTGATTTGATTGAAGCGGGAAAATTGATTCAAAATAGAACATGCGTGTTAGAAGGCTTTGTTCAGTTTGATCGTGAAGTTTCCGTTATCATTGCTAGAAATGAATTAGGCCAACAAAGTATTTTTCCGATTATCGAAAATCAACATCGTCATAATATTTTACATGAGAGTTCTTGTCCGAGTCGTTTATCGATTGAGACAAGAAAAGAAGTTGAAATTATTGCAAGTCAAATTGCTGATGATTGTTTGTCTGTTGGAACAATGGGGATTGAATTTTTTGTTTCAGATTCAGGTGGCGTTTATGTTAATGAAATTGCACCTAGACCACATAATTCCGGACATTTAACAATTGAGGCCTGTTCCTTATCACAATTTGAAGCGCATATTAGAGGAATTTGTAATTTACCAATGTTAAAACCACAGTTGTTAAGTCATGCTATTATGATTAATATTTTGGGACAACATGTCCAGTCAGTATTAAATGAAATTCAAAATGAAGGTCAATGGCGGTTTCATTTTTATGGTAAAAATGAAGCAAAACAAGATCGTAAGATGGGTCATGTAACGATATTAACCGATAATATTGAGCAAGCTAAAATTGATGTATATCAAACGAAAATTTGGGATTAAGAGAGGAAGATAAAAATGATTGATCGTTATACAAATGCTGAGATGGGTGCCATATGGTCAGATGAAAATAAATATAAAGCTTGGTTAGAAGTTGAAACATTAGCTAGTGAGGCTTGGGTTGAACTAGGCCATGTTCCAGCAGAAGACGCTGAAAAAATTCGTAAAAATGCTAGTTTTGATATTGATCGTATTTTAGAAATTGAACAAGAAACAAAGCATGATGTCGTTGCCTTTACAAGAGCTGTCTCAGAATCTCTAGGGGAAGAACGTAAGTGGGTTCATTATGGATTAACTTCTACAGATGTAGTTGATACAGCGTATGGATCTATTTTAAAACAGGCTAATGAAATTTTGCGTAAGGATATTGAAGAATTTATGGCTGTTTTAGCTGATAAAGCAGTTGAATATAAAGATACTGTTATGATGGGTAGAACACACGGTGTACATGCTGAACCAACAACATTTGGATTGAAAATTGCATTGTGGTATTCTGAAATGAAACGTCATCAAATTCGTTTTAATGATGCAGCATTAGATGTTGAAGCTGGAAAAATTAGTGGTGCTGTAGGAACATTTGCCAATATCCCAATGTTTGTGGAAACTTATGTTTGTGAGCATCTTGGAATTAGACCTCAAGAAATATCGACACAAGTCTTACCACGAGATTTACATGCTAATTATGTTTCTGAGATGGCTCTTCTTGCAACATCGATTGAAAAAATGGCAACAGAAATTCGTGGATTACAAAAAAGTGAGACACGAGAAGTTGAAGAATATTTCGCTAAAGGCCAAAAAGGTTCATCAGCTATGCCACATAAACGTAATCCAATTGGTTCAGAAAATATTACAGGGTTAGCGCGTGTCATTCGAGGACATATGGTCACTGCCTTCGAAGATGTTACATTATGGCATGAACGAGATATTTCACATAGCTCTGCAGAACGTATTATATTACCCGATACAACTATTTTATTAGATTACATGCTACGTCGCTTTACAAAAATAGTTAAAGAATTAACAGTATTTCCGGAAAATATGAAAAAAAATATGGACCGTACTTTTGGTCTTATTTACAGCCAAAGAGTTTTACTTAAATTAATTGATAGTGGCATGTCTAGAGAGGCTGCATATGATTTAATTCAACCTAAGACGGCAATCTCTTGGGATCAACAAATACAGTTCCGTCCCTTATTAGAAGCAGATGAACAAATAATGTCTGCATTAACTCAAGCAGACTTAGATGATGCTTTTGATTATCATTATCATATTAGAAATGTTGATGCTATTTTCGAACGAATTGGTCTCATTTAAAGAAATATGTAAACCATAAAGTTATTTTAATAGCTTTATGGTTTTTTGTTTGCCATAATACGAACTTTAAATTAAAAAAATATAAAAATAATCGTATTTTACCTTGATAAATTATATAGTAATTGTTAAACTATATTTGTAAAGAACGAACTATTTAGTTAAAAAGTATATTTTTATATGTTTTTATTCTTAAGGGGGCTATTCGCTTGGATCAATTGATTTACGAAGGAAAAGCTAAAGATGTTTATCAAACTAATGATGAAGAAGTATTAAGAATGGTATACAAAAACCAAGCTACCGCACTTAATGGTAAACGGAAAGAAGAAATATTAGGTAAGGGATTATTAAGCCATCAAATATCTGATATTATTTTTTCTTATTTAATGGCAAACGGTATTAAAACACATTTCATTGAAGATGTTTCTAAAACCGAACAATTAGTTAAAAAAGTTGAAATAATTCCAATTGAAGTTGTTTTACGAAATACTATTGCAGGTAGTTTTGCTCGTAAATTTGATCAAGTTGAAGGAACTAAATTAACAGTTCCTGTTATTGAATACTATTATAAGAATGATGCTCTAGACGATCCTGGAATAAATGAGTCACAAATTTTTGCGTTAAATTTTGCGACTAAAATAGAAATGGACGAAATAAAGAAACAAGTCCTTCATATTAATCAGCTACTGTATAAATTATTTAAAGACATCAATATTGATTTAATTGATTTTAAACTTGAATTCGGTCGGTATCATGGGGAACTTATTTTGGCAGATGAATTTTCACCTGATAATGCACGTTTATGGGATTCGAAGACACATAAATCATTAGATAAGGATATTTTCAGAAAAAACCAAGGTAGCATTATTCCAGTATATCAAGATGTTTTAAACCGACTAAAAAATCGAAATGAGGTCAAATAATGTATAGTGTAAAAGTTTACGTTACATATAAAGAATCAGTTTTAGATCCGCAAGGTCAAGCTGTTAATGAAGCGATTAACCGATTAGGATTCTCAGGTGTTAGTGACGTTCGAGTTGGTAAATATTTTGTGTTAAAGGTTGAAGCAACTGAATTAGAGATAGACCAAAAAATTGATGCGATTTGTGATAAATTATTAGCTAATCCAAATATGGAGCAATATCGTTACGAACTTGAAAAAGTGGAGGCTTAATCATGAAATTTGCAGTTGTTGTATTTCCTGGTTCAAATTGTGATTATGATTTACTTCACGCTATTCGGGATGGTTTACATGAACAAGCTGAGTTTGTGTCGTATACAGAGGAATCTCTTGATGGTTTTGATGGTGTATTACTTCCAGGTGGATTTTCATACGGCGATTACTTAAGAAGTGGGGCAATTGCCAGTTTATCACCCATTATGAATGAAGTGAGACGTTTTGCGGATGAAGGTAAACTAGTGTTTGGAACCTGTAATGGATTTCAAATGTTAACGGAAATGCAACTACTTCCAGGTGCATTAATTCAAAATAAAAATATTAAATTTATTTGTAAGCCAGTTACTTTGGAAATTGTTAATAATCAAACGCGTTTTACAACTGATTATAAAACGCAAACGACAATTGAATTACCAATTGCTCATGGCGAGGGTAATTATTATTGTGATGATGAAACATTAGCTTCTCTTAAGAAAAATAATCAAATTATTTTTAGATATCAAGATAACCCAAATGGAAGTATTGATAATATTGCTGGAATTATTAATGAGCGTGGAAATGTACTTGGTATGATGCCGCATCCAGAACGTGCTATTGAAGCATTGCTCGGTTCAACGGACGGCCTAAATTTATTTAAATCGATGTTAACGACATACACAGAGGGAGTGGGTTAATTTGGTTACAAAACAAGAACCGACGGCACAAATAATTGAAGATACCAAATTATATCAAAATTGGGGATTAACTGATTCAGAATATAAGTTAATTAAAGATGATATTTTAAGTCGTCAACCTAACTATACTGAAACTGGTTTATTTTCAGTAATGTGGAGTGAGCATTGTTCTTACAAAAATTCCCGCCCCGTTTTAAAACATTTTCCAAATTCTGGGCCGCAAGTTTTACAAGGACCTGGAGAAGGTGCTGGTGTTATTGATATTGGTGATGGTAAAGCAGTTGTATTTAAAGCTGAAAGCCATAATCATCCCTCAGCTGTTGAACCCTATGAAGGTGCCGCAACAGGTGTCGGCGGTATTATCAGAGATATTTTTTCAATGGGGGCAACACCTATTGCACTTCTTGACAGTTTACGTTTCGGTGAACTAGATAATGAGCACACTAAGTATCTTGTTTCAGAAATTGTAGCTGGTATCGGAGGATACGGTAACTGTATTGGTATTCCAACTGTTGGTGGAGAAATAGGATTTGATCCTTGTTATGAGGGTAACCCACTAGTAAATGCAATGTGTGTTGGACTGATTGATCATAAAAATATTCAAAAAGGCCAGGCAAAAGGTGATGGAAATCTAGTTATTTATGTTGGTGCTAAAACGGGTCGTGATGGTATTCATGGGGCAACGTTTGCTTCTGATGAATTTGCTGATGATAAAGAAACACAGCGTTCAGCTGTTCAAGTTGGTGATCCATTCATGGAAAAATTATTAATGGATGCTTGTCTCGAACTTATTCTAGATCATCCAGACTGGTTAGTTGGTATTCAAGATATGGGAGCTGCTGGATTAGTTTCGTCAACTGCTGAAATGGCCTCGAAAGCTAAATCAGGGATGGTACTTGATTTAGATAACGTTCCACAACGTGAAACTAATATGTCTGCTTACGAAATGATGTTATCTGAATCTCAAGAACGGATGGTTCTTTGTATTAAACCTGAATTTGAAACTAAAGTTATCAATTTATTTAAAAAATATGATTTAGAAGCCGTTAATATCGGGTATGTAACAGAAAATACGGATTATGTTTTAATACATGAGGGAAAAATTGTTGCTAATATTCCCGTTGATTCTTTAGCAAGTGATGCACCAGTCTATCATAAGGAACAAAAAGAACCTGCAAGAATCAGCAAATTTAAAGCGCAGTCTGATTTTATACCTGAAATAGAAAATACGAAGCAAACTTGGTTAGATTTGTTACAACAACCAACAATCGCATCCAAAAAATCATTGTACGAAACGTACGATTCTCAAGTTAAAGTCAATACAGTGGTTAGACCTGGTAGTGATGCAGGTGTTATTCGAATTAGAGAAACTAATAAGGCACTCGCAATGACAACAGATTGTAATGCGCGTTATATTTACTTGAATCCTAAGGTTGGTGGTCAAATTGCTGTTTCTGAAGCAGCGCGTAACATAGTTGCATCTGGTGGACAACCACTCGCTATTACAGATTGCTTAAATTATGGACGTCCTGAAAATCCAGAAATTTTTTGGGAATTTGATCAAAGTGCTATCGGTATTTCTGAAGCATGTGACTTATTTAATACACCTGTTATTTCTGGTAATGTCTCTTTATATAATGAATTTAATGAACAAGCCATTTATCCAACGCCAATGATTGGAATGGTTGGTTTAATTAAAGATGTTAAAAATATAACAACGCAAGATTTTAAACATGCTAATGATTTAATTTATTTAGTGGGTACAACTTATAATGATTTTAATGGTTCAGAAATTCAGAAAATGACTACTAACGAGATTTCCGGAGATATTAAACATTTTGATTTAAAGACTGAACAAAGTAACCAAGCGTTTGTTTTAGAAGCTATCGAATCTGGTTTAGTCGAAAGTGCACATGATTTATCTGAAGGTGGTCTAGCCGTTGCTTTAAGTGAATCCGTATTTAAAAACGATTTAGGTATTGATATTAATGTAAATATGACAGATGCACAACTTTTCTCAGAATCACAATCGCGATTCATTTTATCGATTAAATCAGAAAATAAGACAGATTTTGAAAATTTAATGAATCAAACTGCTGAAAAAATTGGCTGTGTTACAGCAGACCAATTAATTAACGTGACGACAAAAGGGAGTAAGATAACTCTTACAACTTCTGAAGCCAAACAAGTTTGGGAGGATGCAATTCCGTGCCTAATGAAATAAGAAGTTTAAATGAAGAATGTGGTGTTTTTGGTGTTTGGGGAAATGAAGATGCAAATCAGATTACCTATTTTGGTCTGCATAGTTTACAACATCGCGGCCAAGAAGGTGCAGGAATTGTATCAAATGATGAAGGTAAACTAATTGGTTATAGAGGATTAGGATTACTATCAGATGTTTTTAGAAATCCTGAAAAAATAAAAAAATTAACCGGTAATGCAGCTATTGGACATGTACGTTATGCAACGGCCGGTAGTAACGGAATTGATAACATTCAGCCATTTTTATTTGATTTTTACGATACACAGTTTGCCTTAGCCCATAATGGTAATTTAACTAATGCGGTAACGCTTAGAAATGAGTTAGAGCAAGATGGGGCTATTTTCAAATCAAGTTCGGATTCAGAGGTTTTGATGCACTTAATTCGTCGTTCATCACAAGACACTTTGCATGAACAGGTTAAAGACGCATTAAATCAAGTACATGGTGGGTTTGCTTACTTATTAATGACGTCAAACTACATGATTGCGGCACTTGATCCAAATGGATTTAGACCACTATCTATTGGTCAAATGGTAAATGGTGCTTACGTCGTTGCAAGTGAAACCTGTGCTTTAGATTCTGTTGGGGCAGAATTCGTTCGCGATGTGAACCCTGGTGAAATCGTCACTATTACTGACGAAGGGCTATCAATTGACGTTTATACAACTGAAACTAAAATGTCAATTTGTTCAATGGAATATATTTATTTTGCAAGACCGGATTCGGATATTTGTGGGATTAATGTCCATTCTGCTCGTAAAAGAATGGGTCGCAAACTAGCACGAGAAACGGGTATTGATGCAGATATGGTTATTGGTGTACCAAATTCCTCATTGTCTGCAGCTAGTGGTTATGCAGAAGAAAGTGGCATTCCTTATGAAATGGGATTAGTTAAAAATCAATATATTGGCCGGACCTTTATTCAACCCACCCAAAGACTTAGAGAACAAGGGGTGCGAATGAAATTATCAGCTGTTAAAAGCGTG
Source organism: Dellaglioa sp. CoH-57-MRSF-19 (assembly GCF_056781975.1). The sequence continues at coordinate 158,313 of NZ_JBXAXW010000002.1, read as the reverse complement.
GTTAAGGGTAAAAAGATTATTTTAGTCGATGATTCAATTGTTCGGGGGACAACGAGTAAACACATTGTTAGATTGTTAAAAGAAGCTGGAGCTGCTGAAGTTCATTTGCGAATTGCGTCACCACCTCTTAAATACCCTTGTTTTTATGGGATTGATATTCAAAAGCAATCTGAATTAATTGCCGCAAATAAATCAATTGAAGAAATGAAGGCTATTATTGGGGCAGACTCATTAGCATTTCTAAGTGAAGCTGGATTAATTGCTTCAATTGGTTTGAATTTAGATGCCCCATATTCAGGACTATGTATGGCTTACTTTAATGGTGATTATCCAACGCCATTATATGATTACGAGGATGAGTATTTAGCAAACTTAACGACAGAAAAGTGAGGACTTCAAAATGGTAAATGCTTATCAAAAATCGGGTGTTGATGTGAATGCAGGGTATGACGTCGTTAATCGAATTAATAAACAAATGTCACTGGTAAATGAAACAAGTTCAGTTGGTGGATTTGGAGGACTCTTTGATCTCAGTCGATTAGGTATTATAGAGCCACTTATGGTTTCAGGTACTGATGGCGTTGGCACCAAATTGATGGTTGCCTTTGAAACAAATCGACATGACACAATTGGGATTGATTGTGTGGCTATGTGTGTTAATGACATTGTTGCTCAGGGTGCAACGCCTCTATACTTTTTGGACTACTTAGCGACTGGCAAAACTGAACCTCAAAAAATTGAAAGTATTATTTCTGGGGTAATTAAAGGATGTCAAACAGCACATATGAATCTTATTGGTGGTGAAACAGCTGAAATGCCAGGGATGTATCAAAAAACACATTATGATATGGCCGGATTTGCGGTTGGTGTTGTTGAAAAAAGTCAATTAATAGATGGTCATTCAATTCAAGAAAATGACATTTTAATTGGAATTTCGTCAACCGGTATTCATTCAAATGGATTCTCACTTGTTAGAAAGATATTTCTTGAAGACATGGCTTTTAATTTAGATGAAGCTTTACCAGAAATACCTAATGAATCACTTGCTGAAATATTAATGACACCAACAAAAATTTATGTAGATGATCTGATTCCTTTATTTCAAGATAATTTGATTAAAGGCGCAGCACATATTACAGGTGGTGGCTTTATTGAAAATATACCAAGAATGTTACCAGAAGGGCTAAAAGCAACAATTAATCTAGGATTATGGCCAGTACTACCAATTTTTGATGCCATCTCTAGATACGGTGAGATACCCCATTCAGAGATGTATGAAATTTTTAATATGGGTATTGGAATGGTTTTGGCTGTTGATAAAGCTAACGTTGAACAGGTGCTGACACAATTAAATAAAGAAACTGTACACGCTTATGAAATAGGCAGTATAGAAATTAAAAATACTGATCAAACGGTCGAATTGGTAGGTAAATAAAATGGTCAAAGTAGCAATTTTTGCATCAGGGACCGGTTCTAATTTTGAATTTATTGCAGATAATCAGGCATTAAAAGATGCAGGATTAGAAATTGAAGTTTTAGTTTGTGATCGACCAAAAGCGGCTGTCATTAAAAAGGCAGCACGTAGAGGAATTCCAACCTTTATTATTCAACCTAAAGACTTTGAAAATCGTAGTCATTATGAACAAGTGATTGTTAATGAATTAGCTAAGTATCAAATCGACACCATTTTATTGGCGGGTTATATGCGTGTGATTACAAGTACATTATTGAGTAAGTATCCGATGGAAATTATTAATATTCATCCCGCAATGTTACCCCTTTTTCCAGGTATTCATGGAATTGAGGATGCGTATAAGGCAGGTGTTAGTGTAACTGGTGTGACGATACACTACATTGACGAAGGTGTTGATACGGGGCCAATTATAGCGCAACAAAGTATTCCTATTTTACCAAATGAAACACTTGAACAATTGGAAAGTAAGATTCATGATGTTGAACACCAACTATATCCAAAGGTGATTCTAAATTTATTAAACAATAAAAAGGGAGATTAATAAGATGAAAAGAGCTTTGATAAGTGTATCTGATAAAACTGGTGTTGCAGACTTCGCTCAGGGATTAATCAAACGTGGATTTGAAATTATTTCAACTGGTGGTACGTTTAATATTTTAAAGGATGCCGATATCGCTGTAATTAGAATTGAAGATGTGACTCACTTTCCAGAAATGCTTGATGGACGAGTTAAAACATTACACCCAATGATTCATGGTGGGTTATTAGCAAGGCGTGACAATCCAGCTCATATGGCTAAATTAGAAGAAGAACATATTGCCTTAATCGATTTAGTTTGTGTAAACTTATATCCCTTTAAAGAAACGATTGAAAAACCTGGTATTACTGAGTCAGAAGCTATTGAGCAAATCGATATTGGTGGGCCTTCAATGTTGCGTTCTGCTGCCAAAAATTTTGAATCTGTTTATGTTGTTGTCGATAAAGCTGATTATCCGTCTGTTTTAGATAAACTCGATGATGATAAAATGGATAATCAGTTTCGTCGACAATTAGCAGCTAAAGCGTTTAGACACACGGCTGCATATGATACTTTAATATCATCTTATTTAACAAAAGAATTAGAAATTGAATTTCCTGAAAAATTGTCATTAACATATGATTTCAAACAAGGAATGCGTTATGGTGAAAATGCACATCAAAAAGCGGCTTTCTATCAATCAGCTTTACCAAATGCTTTTTCGATTGCTGCCGCTAAACAATTACATGGTAAAGAGTTATCGTATAACAATATTAAAGATGCCGACGCTGCTTTAAAAGTTGTCTCAGAATTTAAGCAACCTGCTGTCGTTGCGATGAAACATATGAATCCTTGTGGGGTTGGTACTGGAGAAACGATTAATGCTGCATGGAAAAAAGCATTTGATGCTGATAAAACGTCAATTTTCGGAGGCATTATTGCCTTAAATCGTGAAGTTGATTTAGAAACAGCAACTGAATTACATCATTTATTCCTTGAAATTATTATCGCACCAAACTTCACAGATGCTGCATATGATATTTTAGCTAAGAAGAAAAATCTTCGTGTTATGACAATTGATTTCAGTCAAAAGGACCAAGCTGATAAATATGAATATGTCTCAGTGATGGGTGGCTTACTTGTTCAAGAACGTGATCAAGTCATTGACCAAATGGAAGAATTAAAAACGGTAACTGAAAAATTACCAACAAGTGATGAAAAAGAAGCAATATTATTCGCTCAAAGAATTGTGAAGCATGTTAAGAGTAATGCGATTGTAATTGCAACTAAGGATCAAACACTTGGAATTGGTGCGGGTCAAATGAACCGTGTCGGATCGGTTAAAATTGCGTTAGAGCAAGCACTAGAACATGGGATGGTAGAACCATTTGTCTTAGCTTCAGATGCTTACTTCCCAATGGATGATAGTGTTGAATATGCTGCTGATCATGGTATTACGGCAATTATTCAACCGGGAGGGTCAATTAAAGACCAAGAGTCAATTGATATGGCTAATCGCAAAAATATTGCTATGGTATTTAGTGGCCGTCGTCATTTCAAACATTAAATTGTTAAAATGAGTCTATCTTTTTAACCTATGAAAGGATTATTTTAAATAATGAAAATTTTAGTTATTGGTTCTGGCGGACGTGAACATGCCATCGCACGTAAATTTATTGAAAGTGATACTGTCTCAGATGTTTACTGTTTACCCGGAAACCCTGGGATGAATAACAACGGGATTAAATCTGTGGGTATTGATATCACTAATTGGATTGGCATGACAACCTTTGTCCGTGAAAATGACATTGATTGGACTTTTGTTGGACCAGAAATTCCACTGATAGATGGCATAACTGATTTTTTTCGTGAAGAAAACCTAGTTATATATGGGCCTTCAAAAGCCGCTGCCCAGTTAGAGGGGTCAAAGGAATTTGCGAAACAAGTTATGGCGTCAGCCAATATCCCGACAGCTAACTATCAGACATTTACCGATTACCAGACTGCATTAGATTATATGACGCACCAATCATTCCCAATAGTTATTAAAGCAAATGGATTAGCTGGTGGTAAGGGCGTTATTATTGCTCAAGATCTATCAGAAGCAACTGATGCTTTGCGTTCATTTTTAGTCCAACAACAATTTAATACAACAGAAGTATTAATTGAAGAGTACCTTGAGGGTGAAGAATTTTCATTGATGGCATTTATTGATCGAGATAAAGTTTATCCGATGCCAATTTCTCAAGACCATAAACGGGCATTTGAGGGAGATAATGGTCCTAATACCGGCGGAATGGGCGCATATTGTCCAGTTCCACAAATTTCAGAAGATGTTGTTACGGAATCAATTGAAAAAATTGTTCAGCCAACAGCGGATGAAATGATGAAACGTGGTATTCCATTCACAGGTATTTTATATGTGGGAGTAATTTTAACTAAAGACGGTCCAAAAGTAATTGAATACAATGTTCGGTTTGGCGACCCCGAAACTGAAGTCGTATTACCAAGATTAAAAACGGATTTTGCATTAGTTATTTCAAAATTATTGCAGCATGAAAGTCCATCTTTACAATGGGAAACAGAGGGAATCACTCTAGGTGTCGTTATTGCCGCTGATGGGTATCCAGAAAATCCTGAAAAAAATATTACATTACCCAATTTAAGTGACTTTAAGTCACTTTCCAACAGAATTGATTTTGCAGGTGTAAAATTAGTTGATAAGAAATTAGTTAGTGCAGGTGGACGCATTTATATTATGCATGAATCAGGCGTAGACATGGCAGATGCACAACAGAAACTTTATCAGTTAATTGCTGATTTTGAAGCACACAAAACATTTTACAGAATGGATATTGGTTATAGGGCGAATCTAAAATAAAAAAACGTTCATGTTTACTTATAGTACAAGTAAGCATGAACGTTTTATGAGTTTATGACAGATTAATTAGTGACAATTGAAACATTTGCGGCCTGTAAACCACGGCTACCTTCTTTAATTTCAAATGTTACATTTTGACCAGTTCCAAGTACTTTAAATGCGTCAGATTGTATAGCGGTATAATGGACAAATATCTCTTTTTCATCACCATAAGCAATGAATCCATAACCTTTTTGTGCGCTAAACCATTCAACAATGCCAGATTCCATATCAAACGCCTCCCAAAATTGGTCGTAAAGTTTAAGTACTTCTACAGTATAGGTAACTTTAACCAGTAGTGCAACTAATGACAATCGCAGTTTTCTCAGTTATACTTAAAAGAACTTAATATGAAGGGATGATCAATTTGAACGATATAGAAATTGCACAAAAAAACGTGATGAAACCAATCGAAGAAGTAGCTAACGAGATTGGTTTGAAAAAAACTGATATTGAACCATATGGTAATTTTAAGGCAAAAATAAACTTACCTTTAGATTTACCTAAAAATAAAAATTCTAAGTTAATTCTCGTTACAGCAATTAGTCCCACTCCAGCTGGAGAAGGTAAATCAACCGTAACAGTTGGTTTAGGGGATGCTATGCATCGTTTGAATGAGAAAGTTATGATTGCTCTCAGAGAACCTTCTTTAGGTCCTGTTATGGGGATGAAGGGTGGCGCAACTGGTGGTGGTTATTCTCAAGTTGTCCCAATGGAAGATATTAATTTACACTTTACAGGTGATATGCATGCTTTAACAACTGCAAATAATACACTTGCTGCTTTGATTGATAATCATATTCAGCAAGGTAACGATTTAAAAATTGATCAAAGACGTATCATTTGGAAACGAGTACTTGATATTAACGATCGTGCATTACGCCATGTTGTAGTAGGCCTTGGTGGCCCAATGCAAGGGATACCTAGAGAAGATGGATTTGATATTACAGTTGCCAGTGAATTAATGGCTATTTTGTGTTTGTCAAAAGATATTAAAGATCTAAAATCAAGAATCAGTGATATTGTTGTAGCATACAATATAGATAAAAAACCAATTACAGTTGCTGATTTAGGTGTAACTGGTGCAATTAGTTTGTTATTAAAAGATGCAATTAAACCTAATTTAGTTCAGACTTTAGAGCATACACCTGCCATTATTCACGGCGGACCTTTTGCTAATATCGCACATGGCTGTAATAGTGTTCTTGCAACACAAACTGCCTTACAATTGGGCGACTATGCAATTACGGAAGCGGGATTTGGGGCTGACTTAGGTGCTGAAAAATTTCTTGATATCAAAACACCAATCTTAGGTAAGACACCTGATACAATTGTTCTTGTTGCTACAATCCGCGCTTTGAAAATGCATGGCGGAGTTGCTAAAACTGAATTGAATACTGAAAATGTTGCTGCTTTAAAAGCAGGATTTGTTAATTTAAAGAAGCATGTTGAAAGTATGCAGCGTTATGGCATTCCAGTTGTTGTTGCTATTAACAAGTTTACTGCTGATACAGATCTTGAAGTCCAAACTTTGATTGAACTTACCTCTGAAATTGGTGTTTCCGCTATACCTGCAGATGTTTGGGGACAAGGTGGTGCCGGTGCTCTTGATTTAGCAAAAAAGGTGATTGAAACAACGAATGAGATTCATGAATTTAAAGCATTGTACGAGGCTGATGATTCTGCTGAAACTAAAATTGAAAAAATTGTTAAAACGATTTATGGTGGCGCTAAAGTTGAATATGCACCTAAAGCAAAACAGCAATTACGTCAGTTTAAAGAATTGGGATGGGATAAATTACCTATTTGTATGGCAAAAACACAGTATTCATTGTCAGATAATGCTAAACTGTTAGGAGCACCTACGGAATTTACAATTCATATACGTGAATTTAATCCTAAATTAGGATCGCGTTTCTTAGTTGCACTAACTGGAAATGTCCTAACGATGCCTGGATTACCTAAAGATCCAGCTGCAAATCATATGGATATTGACGATAATGGCCTAATTTCAGGGTTATATTAATTAAGAATTAAGAGGATTTAATATGATTTTATATGCATTATTAGCAATAATTATTTTAGTTGTAGATCAAGTAGTGAAATACGTGGTTTCAGCTAATATTGCGTTGAACACGAGTCAAACAGTTATACCTAATTTTTTATCGATTGCTAATATTAGAAACGATGGTGCAGCTTGGAGTTTACTGGCTGGAAAACAATGGTTCTTTTTTATTGTTTCTGTTTTAGCATTAGGATTAATGATTTATTACTTTTATAAATATAGAACAAACATGGGCTATAAGTTCAGCATTACATTGATGATTGCTGGAACATTAGGCAACTTTATTGATCGATTGAGATTTGGTTATGTTGTTGATATGTTTCAAACAGATTTTGTTAACTTTCCAATTTTTAACGTGGCGGATACTGCGTTAACAGTTGGCGTTATCATTTTATTAATAATTGTTTTAAAGGAAGACGATAAATGACAGAATTAGTAATTCAAGATGAGACAGGACGTCTCGATAAGGTTATTGCGAAGTTAATGCCTGAAATATCTAGATCAAAAGTACAACGCTGGATTGAAAGTGGCGATATTTTAGTTAATGGTAAAACAGAAAAGACTAAATATGCCGTCCAACCAGGAGATAAAATTAATTTAGTAGAACCTGAACCAGTTGAGTTAGATTTAATACCACAAGATATCCCATTAGACATTGTTTATGAAGATGATGATGTTATTGTTGTGAATAAACCGCAAGGTATGGTTGTTCATCCATCACCGGGGCATGCAGATGGTACATTAGTTAATGCATTATTATTCCATAGTCCTTTATCAACAATTAATGGTGCCTTTAGACCAGGAATTGTTCATCGAATTGATAAGGATACTTCTGGACTTTTAATGGTTGCTAAAAATGATAAAGCACATCAATCATTAGCTGCTCAATTGAAAGCAAAAACGAATATTCGTGAATATATTGCTTTAGTACACCAACCGATTAAAGAAGAATCAGGAATTATTAAAGCACCACTCGGTCGTTCACCAAAAGATCGTATGAAGCAAGCGGTTGTTAAAGATGGACGTCCAGCAGTGACACATTTTAAAGTGGAAAAAAATTATGAAAACTACTCACTTATTAAGTGTCAGTTAGAAACAGGTCGTACACATCAAATTCGTGTTCACATGCAATATATTGGGCACCCAGTTGTAGGTGATCCCTTATATGGGTCACGTAAAACAATTAAAGGGCATGGTCAATTTTTACATGCAGCTAAGCTTGGATTTAAGCATCCAACAACGGGTAAAGAGCTTATTTTTGAAGTACCAATCCCACCTATTTTTAAAAGTACGCTGGATTATCTTGACAAAACAAACGCTATCAGGTAACATGAAAATCAATAAAGTTCCTTTAAAATAGTCCTGTGAGACTAAAAGGTAATGTGCGAATAGATTTCTTTTCTAGAAGTCTGCCTCTTAGTCTAAGTATTTTTAGATTAGGGGGCTTTTTTATTGGAAAAAAGGAGGAATACTAGATGGCAAAAGAAGTAGTAGATTCGTTAGGTATGAAACGTGCTTTAACCAGAATGACATACGAAATTATTGAAAAGAATAAAGGTATTGATAATCTGGTACTGATTGGAATCAAAACAAGAGGCATCTATTTAGCAAGACGAATTGCGGATCGCTTAAAACAACTTGAAGGTGCTGATGTTTCAGTGGGTTCACTAGATATTGCACTTTATCGTGATGACCGACATGATGCAAGTTTAGGTAATGAACCAACTGTTAATACGCAAGGTGAACAAATTGATTTTGATATTACAGGTAAGCAAGTTATATTAATTGATGATGTTTTATATACTGGACGTACAATTAGAGCTGCACTTGATGCTTTAATGGATCAAGGAAGACCTCAAACTATTAATTTAGCCGTTCTTGTTGATCGAGGCCATAGAGAATTACCAATAAGAGCTGATTATGTTGGGAAAAATATTCCTACCTCGTCAGATGAACAAGTATCAGTTTCAGTAGAAGAAATTGATGGCAAAGACTCAATTGAAATTGAAAGAATTAAATAATAAATCGTTAAGATGTTCCAGAGAGAGCAAACGATTTAGAAATCTATTAGGGAATAACGTAGGCCCAAACTAGATTTCAACTTCGAACGCATCTCTCTATAGAGGTGCGTTTTTTATATAGAAAGGAAATGAGAAAATGAAAGAAAAGTTTAGAAATGATGATGCTGTACTTGATATCCATGATAGACCATCATTTGGGCAATGGATGGGATTATCAATTCAACATTTGTTCACGATGTTTGGAGCAACAGTTTTAGTACCTATTCTAGTCGGTTTGAACCCAAGTATTGCTTTATTTAGTTCAGGTGTAGGTACTTTGGTTTATATCGGAATTACAAATGGTAAAATTCCAGCTTACCTTGGTTCAAGTTTTGCTTTTATTGCGGTTATGCAAATGTTAATGAAAACATCCGGTTATCCGGCGGTTGCTCAAGGAACGATTGCAGCTGGATTAGTTTATCTGATTGTTTCAATTATTATCGGAAAAGTTGGTTCAGGTTGGCTTGATCGTATTTTACCACCAGTTGTCGTGGGGCCAGTTGTCATGGTCATCGGATTATCTATGGCAACAACAGCAGCAAGTAACGCGATGTTAAAATCGGGTACTTATGATATTAAATATGTTTGGGTCGCAATCTTCACCCTGGCCATTACAATATTTTTCAATATGTATCTTAAAGGATTCATTAGTTTAATTCCCATTTTATTAGGAATTGTCTGTGGCTACATTATGGCCGTCTTATGTGGAATCGTTGATTTTTCTACGGTAGAAAAGGCAAATTGGCTTACATTACCTGCATTCGATGTTGCATTTATAAATTACCAACCTAAAATTTATTGGAGCGCCATTATTGGTATGGCACCAATCGCATTTGTCACAATGACTGAGCATATGGGTCATATAATGGTTTTAAATAAATTAACGAAAAGAAACTTTTTCAAGGATCCTGGACTAAATAGAACCCTTTTCGGTGATGGTGTATCATCAATTATTGCTGGATTTGTTGGAGGTCCTCCAACAACTTCGTACGGTGAAAATATTGGTGTTTTAGCCATGACTAAGGTTCATAGTATTTGGGTGATTGGTGGCGCCGCATTCTTCGCCATTGTCTTTAGTTTCGTTGGAAAAATTAGTGCTTTGATTCAAAGTATTCCAGGACCAGTTATTGGTGGTATTAGTTTTCTACTCTTTGGTGTTATTGCTTCAAGTGGGTTAAGAATCTTAATCGATAATCAAATTGATTATGATAAAAAGCATAATCTGATGATTACTGCCAGTATCCTAGTGTTAGGAATTGGTGGCATGTACTTAAAAGTAGGCGATTTACAATTAACAAGTATTGCACTTGCAACAGTAGTAGGTATTGCACTAAACCTTATTTTACCTAAAGAAGCTAAAAGCGAAAAATAATAGGAGATGATATTTTGTTAGATAAAAAGACAAATTTAGTTCAGTTACAACATTTAGTATCAATCGAGGATCTATCTACAGAAGAAGTTGAAGCATTAATTGAAAGAGCTGAAAAGTTTAAACGAAATCCGTCATTATTTAACTTAAAACATCCTATCTTTACAACAAATTTATTTTTTGAAAATAGTACCAGAACACATAGTAGCTTTGAAGTAGCTGAGCAACGTATGAAATTAAACATTGTCTCATTTAATCCAAGTATTAGTGCACTCAGTAAAGGTGAAACTTTATACGATACTGTTTTAACAATGGGTGCTATTGGGACTCAAATCGCAGTTATCCGCCATCCTGAGAATGAATATTATCAACAATTAATTGGTGATAATGATTTGGGAGTTGGTATTATCAATGGTGGAGATGGGAGTGGACAACATCCTTCACAATGTTTACTCGATATGATGACGATTAAAGAAGAGTTTGGGACATTTAAAGACTTAAAAGTTGCAATTGTAGGAGATTTAACTAATTCGAGAGTTGCTAAAAGTAATATGCAATTATTAAAAAAATTAGGTGCTTCATTATACTTTTCAGGTCCAAAGGAATGGTTTTCTGAAGAATTTGAAGCATACGGTCAGTATTTAGAAATGGACGAATTAGTTGGTGAAGTTGATGTTATGATGATGCTACGTGTCCAACATGAGCGTCATACGGATGATAGTAAATTTTCGAAAAAGAATTATCATGAAAAATTTGGATTAAGTATTGAACGCGGTAAAAAATTAAAAAAACAAACAATTATTATGCATCCGGGTCCGATTAATAGAGATGTAGAATTAGCCAGTGAATTAGTTGAATGTGAACAATCACGATTTGTAAAACAAATGACGAATGGGGTATTTGTTAGAATGGCCATTTTAGAAGCTGTCATTAACGGACGTCATTTAATGGAGGCTAATAGAGCATGAAGAAATTAATTAAAAACGGAACCGTTTTTTTGAATCATAGTTTTAGCCAACAAGATATCTTGATTGAAGACGACAAAATTAAAGCAATTGGCACTAATTTAGCTGATGAACTGTTAAATGTTGATTTAGTTATTGATGCAGAACATTTAATTGTTGTACCCGGGTTAATTGACGTTCATGTCCATTACAGGGAACCTGGATTTGAATACAAAGAGACGATTAAGACAGGAAGTCAGGCCGCTGCCCGAGGTGGTTTTACCACAGTAGGAGCCATGCCTAATTTAGATCCTGTTCCTGATACGTTAGAACATTTTGCTGAAATAAAGCGACGTAATCAAAAAGACGGACAAGTACATATTTCCCAATATGCTGCAATTACCAAAGGTAGAACTTCTGAAGAATTAGTAAATTTTGGAGAATTAAAAAAAGCCGGGGCATTCGCCTTTACAAATGATGGCTCAGGTATTCAGACAGCTGGAACAATGTATCTTGCAATGAAAGAAGCAGTAAAGGTTAATTTACCACTTGTCTCTCATGTTGAAGATAACTCATTATTATTTGGTGGCGTCATGAACGAAGGTGTTCGTGCAAAAAATCTAGGGCTACCTGGTATTATGGGGGTTGTAGAATCATCACAATTAGCCCGAGATTTAATGCTTGCACAAAAAACGGGTGTTCACTATCATATGTGTCACGTTTCTACAAAAGAAAGTGTGGAATTAATTCGACTTGCTAAGAGTCATGGAATTAATGTTTCCTGTGAAGTTTCACCACATCATTTATTATTAACGGATTCAGACATTCATATGGATAATGGTAATTTTAAAATGAACCCCCCATTACGAACTGAAGAAGATCGCCTAGCTTTGATCGAGGGATTATTAGATGGCACAATCGATATGATTGCGACAGATCATGCACCACATAGTGAAGATGAAAAACGCGGTAGCATGCTTAATGCCGCTTTTGGTATAACTGGAAGTGAAACGGCCTTTCCGTTGTTATATACAAGAATGGTTAAAACAGGGATTTTAACATTAGCCCAACTTATTGTTCTAATGAGTGAAGCGCCAGCCAAACAGTTTAATCTAAATGGTGGTACGTTTGAGCCTGGTTCAGTAGCAGATATTGCAATTTTTGATATCAAAAATGAGCAAACAATTAATGAAGCAGATTATGTCTCAAAAGGTAAAAATAGTCCTTTTACAGGGCAAAAAATTTATGGGAAAACAATGTTAACGCTAGTTAGCGGTGAAATCAAATATGATAGTCGAAAGGTTGAGTAAATCATGAAACGATTCTTAATTTTAGAAGACGGAAGTATTTTTAAAGGATTTAGTTTTGGAGCAATGGCCTCAACTACTGGCGAAGTCGTTTTTACGACTGGAATGACAGGGTACCAAGAAACGATTACAGATCAATCATTCAGTAATCAAATTATCACGTTTACTAATCCTATTATTGGTAATTATGGTGTTAATTTGGATGATTATGAATCAATAGAACCTTCATGCAAGGGCGTTATCGTTAATAATGTTGCTAGGGTTTCTAGCAATTGGCGTCAACAATTAACCTTAGATGAATTTTTAAAACAGAAGGATATTCCTGGAATATATGGCATTGATACACGCGAATTAACAAAGAAATTACGAAATGTAGGAACGATGAAAGGAAGCATTATTGATTCCGATGCTGATTTAAATCATGCCTTTGATGCAATGAGTGCAACTGTACTCAACCAAAATATCGTCCAACAAGTTTCAACGATTAAACCCTATCCTAATCCTGGAACAAAATTAAACATTGTATTAGTCGATTTTGGGTTAAAGCACAGTATTTTGCGAGAGTTATCTAAGCGTGATTGCAACGTAATTGTTTTACCGTATAATGCAACTGCAAAACAAATATCTGATTTACAACCTGATGGTGTCCTATTATCGAATGGGCCAGGGGATCCCAAAACTTTACCGGAGGTTGTTGAGATGATCAAAATGATACAACCTAAATTTCCGATTTTTGGTATTTGTTTAGGACATCAGTTACTAGCACTAGCAAACGGTGCAGATACATATAAAATGAAATTCGGACATCGTGGATTTAATCATCCGGTTAGAGAAATTGCAACTGGACGAATTGATTTCACCTCACAAAATCATGGATTTGCGGTGGATAGCGATTCTATCGATTCAGATAAACTGATAGTGACACATCGTGAAATTAATGACGAGTCTGTTGAAGGAATTAAACATAAAACTGATCCAGCATTTAGTGTCCAATTTCATCCGGATGCTGCGCCTGGTCCACATGATGCAGATTATTTATTTGATGAATTTATTGAAATGATAAACCGAGTTGGGAGAAAATAAATATGCCTAAGAGAAATGATATCCATAAAATAATGGTTCTTGGATCTGGTCCTATTATTATTGGTCAGGCCGCAGAGTTTGATTATTCTGGTACACAAGCTTGTTTATCTTTAAAAGAAGAGGGTTACGAAGTTGTTTTAGTGAATTCCAATCCAGCTACAATTATGACGGATAAAGAAGTTGCAGACGAAGTGTACATTGAACCTTTAACGGTAGAATCAGTTTCAGGTATTTTACGTAAAGAGTATCCAGATGCCATTGTACCAACTTTAGGTGGTCAAATTGGCCTTAATTTAGCTATGGAATTGTCTCAATCAGGTATATTAGATGAATTAAACATTGAATTATTAGGTACTAAATTAAAATCAATTGATCAAGCTGAAGATCGTGAACAATTTAAACAATTAATGCAAGAGTTAAATGAACCCGTTCCGGAATCACTAACTGTTGAAACCTTAGAGAGTGCGCTAGAATTTGCAGATATTGCAGGATACCCAGTTATTGTTAGACCTGCATTTACAATGGGTGGGACTGGTGGTGGTCTATGTAAAACAGCTGAAGAACTTAGTAAAACGGTTGTTAATGGATTAGAGCTATCACCAACAACACAATGCTTGATAGAAAAGAGTATTGCAGGATACAAGGAAATTGAATTTGAGGTTATGCGAGACCACGCTGATAATGCAATTGTTGTTTGTAGCATGGAAAATTTTGATCCTGTTGGTATTCATACAGGAGACTCTATTGTCTTTGCACCAACTCAAACCTTATCTGATAGAGAGTATCAGATGTTACGAGACGTATCCTTGAAATTAATTAGGGCCTTAAAAATAGAAGGTGGTTGTAATGTACAACTTGCTCTAGATCCTCATAGTTTTAAATATAATATTATAGAAGTTAATCCGCGTGTAAGTCGTTCATCAGCATTAGCTTCAAAAGCAACGGGATACCCAATTGCGAAGATAGCTGCCAAAATAGCAGTTGGATTGAATTTAGATGAGATTTTAAATCCAGTGACTAAAACAACTTTTGCTGAATTCGAACCAGCATTGGACTACGTTGTTGCTAAAATACCACGTTGGCCATTTGATAAGTTCAATCGAGCAAATCGTTCACTTGGAACGCAAATGAAGGCAACTGGTGAGGTTATGGCAATTGGTCGTAATATGGAAGAAAGCTTGTTAAAAGCAGTTCGATCTTTAGAAATTGATGAAGATTACTTGTGCTTAGATAATGCTCAAAATGCAACTGACTCCCAACTTGAAAACCAGTTGGTTAATGCAACTGACCAGAGATTGTTTTATTTAACAGAAGCAATACGTCGCGGGTACACAATTGAAGAAATTGAAAAACTAACAAAAATAAATTTAGTCTTTTTGGATAAATTAAAACACATAGTCGAAATTGAAATGTCGCTAAGTATCAATATTAAAGATATTGACGTCCTTATTGAAGCTAAAAAACATGGTTTTAGTGATAAAGTTATTGCTGATATTTGGCACGAAACTTCGGAGGATATTAGAAAGTTTAGAATAGAAAATAATATTATTCCAGTTTATAAAATGGTTGATACCTGTGCTGCGGAATTTGAATCAGCCACACCATACTTTTATAGTACGTACGAACATGAGAATGAGAGTTTAAAGAGTAAAAAACAAGCAATTATGGTTATTGGTTCTGGTCCCATTAGAATTGGTCAAGGTGTTGAATTTGATTACGCAACAGTTCATTGTGTTAGAGCTATCCGTGACGCAGGATATGAAGCAATTATCATGAATAGTAATCCAGAAACCGTTTCAACTGATTTTTCAATCGCTGATAAATTATATTTTGAACCATTAACATTGGAAGATGTTTTAAATGTGATTGATGTTGATAAACCTTTAGGTGTAATCGTTCAGTTTGGTGGACAGACAGCAATTAATCTTGCTGCGGGATTACAACAGTATGGCATTAAAATATTAGGAACGTCTGTTAACAATTTGGATCGTGCTGAGGATAGAGAGTCATTCAACCGAGCGATTAAGCATCTAGGATTAAAACAACCCATTGGTAAGACTGCAATAACACAAGAAGATGTGCTTAAGCGAGCAACAGAAATCGGTTATCCCGTTCTTGTTAGACCTAGCTATGTTTTAGGTGGACGTGCAATGGAGATTGTTCAAAATCAGGTTGAACTCGAATTATATTTGCTAAATAACGTTAAAATCGCACCACAACATCCAATCTTAATTGATAGTTATCTTGAAGGTATTGAGTGTGAAGTAGATGCAATTTGTGATGGTGTTTCTGTCTTAATTCCAGGAATTATGGAGCATATTGAACATGCTGGAATTCATTCAGGCGACTCAATGGCTGTATATCCATCACAACATCTATCAGACAAGATTAAAGCAGAAATCGTTAATGCAACTAAAAAGATTGCACTTGAACTAAAATGTGTGGGATTAATGAACCTTCAATTTATTGTGCATCAAGATGAACTTTATATTTTAGAAGTTAATCCACGTGCCAGTCGTACCGTTCCATTTTTAAGTAAAGTAACAGGTATTAAAATGACCCAGGTAGCGACTAAAATTATATTAGGTTATGATTTGCAAGAACAAGGTTACCAGGATGGTTTATACCCAGAATCTAGTTCTGTTCATGTAAAAGCGCCTGTGTTCTCATTTAGTAAATTGAATGATGTTGATCCATTTCTAGGACCAGAAATGAAATCAACCGGGGAAGTTATGGGAACGGATCAAACATTTTCTAAAGCACTCTGCAAAGCATTAGTAGCCGCTAATATTAGTTTATCAGGTAATGGTTCCGTATTAGTAAATGTTAACGACAAAAATAAAAATGCTATATTACCACTTGTTCAACGATTTGTTTTACTTGGTTACAAAGTTTTAACATTACCAAAAATGGTTGATTTCTTTTTAGATAATCAGATTAAAACGTTTACCAGTACAGAGGCATTAAGCGTTAACCGACAATTAGATGATATTAATAATTTGTTACAAACTGGAACCGTTCAATTTGTTATCGATACACTATCAGATGATCACGATAAAGCATCATATGGTTATCAAACGCGTAAAATATCAGTAATGCAACATATTCCATTGTTTACATCTTTACAAACTGTTGATGTACTTATTCAAGCGTTAGAAAGCCAGTCATTTTCAGTAGCAGCACTATAAAAATTAAGGGGAGTAGATAATGATTAATCGACCTATCATTGCTTTAGATTTTCAGAATAGAATGCAAACGACAGATTTTTTACAGTTATTTCCTCAAGATGAACAACTATTTGTTAAAGTTGGTATGGAATTGTTTTACAGTGAAGGAACTCGTTTTGTTGAAGAATTAATTGATCAGGGGCATGACATTTTTCTTGATTTAAAATGTCATGATATTCCAAATACTGTTCGGCAAACTATGACCAGTTTAAGTCGACTAGGTATTTCATTAACAACAGTCCATGCGGCTGGTGGCGTTGAAATGATGAAATATGCATTAGATGGATTAGACCAAGGTAATTCCTCAATAAAAATGCCGAAAATAATCGCAATTACACAATTAACTTCTACCAGCCAAGAACAACTAGAAACGGAACAATTGGTTGAACGACCATTAATTGAAAGTGTCGTTAATTACGCTAAGTTAACAGAATTAGCTGGATTAGCGGGTGTTGTTTGTTCAGCACAAGAAGCTAAAATAATTAAGGAAGCAACTTCCAAAAACTTTTTGGCAGTCACACCTGGAATACGATTGGAAGGGCAGGCAGTAAGTGATCAAAAAAGAGTAATGACACCAGCTGCTGCAAAAAGAAATCAAAGTAGCGCCATCGTTGTCGGACGATCAATAACGCAAGCAGTAGATCCGTTTGCTGCTTACCAAGCAATCAAAAAAATGTGGGAGGAAGCTTAAATGAATTTAGCAGAGACAGTTGCCAGTGATTTATTAGAGATTGGTGCCGTAACTTTATCGCCAAAGAAGCCGTTTATTTGGGCAAGTGGACTAAAAAGTCCAATTTATTGTGATAATCGGTTAACGATTAGTTATCCTGAAATTCGTACTAGAATCGCTAAAGGCATAGCAGGTATTATTCGTGAAAAATATCCTGATACAGAGGTAATTGCAGGAACGGCAACTGCAGGAATACCCCATGCAGCATGGATTGCTAATGAATTAAATTTACCGTTAATTTATGTTAGAACAAAGCCTAAAGATCATGGTACTGGTCAACAAATTGAAGGACGATTAATCAAAGGACAAAAAACTATTTTAATTGATGATCTCATTTCAACTGGTGGAAGTGTTATTCAAGCAGTTAATGCAGCAAAAAATGAAGGCGCTGATGTTCTAGGTGTCATCGGTATTTTTAGTTATGAACTAGCGGCAAGTACGACAAATTTTGCTGATATTAAAACACCTTTTGAGACATTAACTAATTATTCAACACTTATTAAAGTAGCTAAGGAACAAGAAAAAATTAATTCTGATGAAAAATTATTATTGGATAAATGGCGTATCAATCCAAGTAATTGGTTATAGTAAAAAAGTTTCAACTAAGAATAATTTCTTAGTTGAAACTTTTTATTTACGACGCATAGCCATAATTTTTTGTAAGTCTGGTGTAATAAAGGTTGAGTTTTGACCTTCGTAGACAACAAAACCTGGCTTTGAGCCATTGGGCTTTTTAATCCGTTTAACTTGGATATAATCTACTGGAACAGATGCTGATTGACGATATTTTGAGAAATAAGCAGCTAAGTTAGCCGCTTCTGTGACTGTTTCATCACTAGGATTAGAACTGTGAATAATTACATGGGAACCAGGAATGTTTTTAGCATGTAGCCAGATGTCAGATTTATTGGCTGTCTTCATGGTTAGTTGATCATTTTGAAGATTATTCTTACCAACAGAGATAAGGGTTCCATCTGTTGCATAATATTCATCTGGTTTACTTATTTTAATTTTAATTGCTTTTTTATTTTTATTCAATTTTTGTTCTTTTAATAAACCTTGTTGTTGTAATTCAACCTTAATATCTGGTAAGTCTTTAGGTTCAGCTAACTCGATTTCTGATTGAATTTCTTCTAAGTAAGCAATTTCTTTTTTATTTAGGAGAAGTTGCTCATTAACAAATATAACTGCATTCTTTTGTTTTTGATATTTTTTAAAATATTTTTGTGCATTTTTTGAAGGTGAAATTTGATTGGATAATTGAATGGTCATTTCTTTTTCATTATCATAGAAATTAGGTAATGAAACTTCTGTCATTCCTTGTTTAACTAAGTGAAGATAAGTAGTTAATAATTCACCTTGGACCCGTAATTGATCCGCTGTTTCAGTATTTTTTAAAGTTTTTTCTAATTTTTTTTGTTTACCACGGTTCTTTTTGAGCTCATTTTTAACAACGCGGATTAAATGGCTACCTTGTTGTTGAACGCGGTCTTTATTTGCTTTATCGAGATAGTAAGTATCCAGCATTTCGCTTAATGAATCGAATTCTTGACCAGTACCAATTTCTTTATTTGGAATGGCCGAAAAATCAAGACGTTTGCCAGATAAAATAGTTGGTGTCGGTGTATCAAATTGTGTGAAGAAAGTTGACCAGCTGACACTAGGGTCTTCAACATTAGTATGAAGTGCAGTTGCAAGATCTAAACTAGATTGACCAGCGAGACCTTGATAGCTATTTTGAAGTTCCTTCGCTAGGACTTCCTTATTTGGAAACTCGGATAAAAGTTTTTTAAATGTATCAGTTGTATCTGTAAATGGATTTAATTTATCTTGAGCTGGTGGCTGACGATAGGTTGCACCAGGTATTAGCATACGATATCGATTTTGGTCTGAACTAATATGTTTAATGGTATCCAAAACCTTATCATTAGTTGGATTAATTAGTAGACAATTACTATAACGTCCCATCATTTCTAAACTTAAAATTAGAGGTTGTTCATCACCAAGTTCATTTCTAGTTAAAAATGAAAAATTAATAATACGATCATTAGCAATCTGATCAATTGCTACAAGTTGACCGCTCTCTAAATATTTACGAAGCATCATAGTAAAATTAGTTGGTGTTTTAGGATTTGAATAGGGAATATTTGTAATTTGTGCACGAGCATAACTTGAATGTGCAGATAATAGTAAGGGTTGATTCTTTCTATTTGCACGAATTGTAATAATAACCTCATTAGGGTAGGGTTGTGATATTTTTGAGACCCGACCACCGATTAGTTTGGTTCTTAGTTCACTAATCATTGCATGAGTAAAAACGCCATCAAATGACATTTAATCAACTCACTTTCTATAAAATATGTTTAATAACTACAAGTGTAACGTTTTAAACGATAAATCGCAAAGAATCATTATTGAATAGTTTTCTTGCCATTTTTAGTCTATATATTGTATAATGCAAGGTATATCGAATTTAAGGGGTCAACAAAATGAAAACAAGTCTTGAAAACTTACTATCAATTGATAAACAGTATAAAGTGATTTTACAACGTTTAACTAAAAAAAATCAATTAACAATATCTGAGTGGCAGTTATTAAAGAAAATAAGTGCTAAATTTAACACACAGGAAAAATTGGCCGTAGAAACAGATCTAGATATCTCAACACTAAGTCGACAATTAAAACGCTTAGTTGAAAAAGAAATGCTTGATAAGCATAGTATCGGTGACGATAAACGCCAATTGATTTATACAATGACTGAAATCGGCGTTGAGTCGTCAAAAGCAGTTGATAAAGGTTTTACTGAACTTGAAGCAACTATTTTTGAAAAGTGGCCAGAAGATGAACAAAATTTATTAAGAATATTATTAAATCGCTTAGACAAAAGTCTAACGAGGACTGACGTTTAAACCGTCATAAAATGAGGTGTTTAATTAATGAAAATAGCAATTGTAACAGATAGTACTTCGTACCTATCTAAAGATCAGATTGAAGAGAACAATATTACTATAATTCCTATCCCAGTCATTATTGACAATAAAATTTATAATGAAGGCGTTGATATTACAACTGAAGGATTCTATGAAAAATTAAAGACATCTGCATCCTTTCCAAGTACCTCACAGCCTTCTGTTGGGGAAATGATTAACTTATATGATAAATTAGGTAGCGAAGGCTATGATATTATTTTAAGTATTCATTTAACAAATACAATTTCAGGATTTATTGATAATTTAAAAAATATAGCACCAACAATTGAGTCAACTCGTGTGATACCGTATGATTCTGGTATCACAGTTATGTTAATGGGATATTTAGCTTTGGAAGCTGCTAAAATGGCTAAAGAAGATGCCTCTATCGATGATATCATTGCCCGATTAGATGATTTGAAGACAACGTTAGGTGAATATTTCATTGTTGATGATTTGCAAAATCTTGTACGAGGCGGTCGTTTGTCTAATGCTTCAGCCTTTATTGGAAGTGTTCTTAAAATTAAGCCAATTTTAACATTTGATAGTGTTTCAAATAAAATTGTTGCATTTGAAAAGATTAGATCAACTAAGAAGGCAATTAAGCGTGTAGAAGATTTATTTGAAGAGCATCGTGCATCTGTTGATTATCCTTTACGTGGACTTATTATTCATGCAAATGATGAAACGTCAGCAATTAAGTGGCAGACTAAAATGAAGAAGAAATATCCTGATATGACATTTGATATCAGTTACTTTGGACCAGTCATTGGGACACATTTAGGTGAAAAAGCATTAGCATTAGCGTGGATTAAAGACTTTGATCAAGCTTAAGAGTTATTAAAACTAACAACCGGTTTAATCGGTTGTTAGTTTTTTGTTTTCAAATAATAATTAAGATGTAACTGTGACTAGATAATAGTATGTCGGAGAAAATAATTTTAAGTTAATAGATAAAGTTTAAAAGCATCAAATGAGTGGTAAATTGAGACTTATCATATTAACACTATCCAACTTTAGTTAAAACACACAATTTAATGAAAGTTTAGTAGCGCAATATCTTACTGATTTTAAACAAGTCTATTTAAATTATCATTCGTTTTGTATTTGTATCTCGCTCATTTTATTTTATGTAAATATAATTTGTTCATCATAAAATATATTTACAATTATTATTCTCCAATAAATTATATAATTAACACTAATATTTGTAGATACATATCAAGCATGACGACCATAATTTGCCAAATTATGGTATTAGCTATATAAGGATTACTTAAAATCTAAAGTATTAAATATATTAGTTATTTTGTGAATAAACACTAATTTTAAATAATATGTATCATACTGTTTGATATAAGAACATTTTGCGTTCAACTTTCATTAAAGTTGAATTGTAACTCTTTAATGTGTTATTCTCTACGTATTAAACTATCCGTTATAATGAGGTGTATTTTTGAGAAAAGAAAAATATTTAGAATTAATTGAGAATGAATTACAGTACCAACCTTGGTATGCGCAGGAATACTATCAATCTAAATCTACAATCCCCCTATCCAATGCAACGTTATATCAATATTTAACAGAGTTTAGACGTTTTTTTGATTGGTTACTGGCAGAAGGTATTGTTAACGAAAAATCAATTAAGACAATCGATATTAGTGTTTTAGAACATTTAAAAAAGGAAGATATGGAACTATATAAATCCTCCCTACTTTCTAGAAGTAAATCAAATAATGCAAATAGCAACACACAACTCTCTAGGAGCACTGTAAATCGTTCTCTAACAGCGATTTCTTCATTGTTCAGGTATCTTTCTGAAGAAACGGAAAAAGAAGATGGAGAGCCATATTTTTATCGTAATGTGATGAAAAAAATTACTGTCGTAAAAGATAACGAAACGTTTGCTACACGTGCAGCAAATATTAAAGATAAATTAATGCTTGGAACTGAAGATCGTGATTATATTAACTTTATTGATCAAAAATATGCCGATTTGTTAAAGCCTAAAGGTCTTTCCTTTTTCAAACGGGATAAAGATCGCGATATTGCTATTAACGCTTTAATGCTAGGTAGTGGTTTACGGGTTTCAGAAGTTGCAAATAGTGACCTACCTGATTTAAATTTAAAAACAAATAATATTACCGTCATTCGAAAAGGTGGCAAGAAGGATACTGTGCCAATTGCACCGTGGGTAATCCCCTATCTTGTTAAATATATTGAAGTGCGTACAATGAACTATAAAGTAGATAAAATGGAAAAAGCCCTATTTTGTTCATCATATCGTGGAATTGGAAAACGCATTGAGAGTGGTACAATTGAAAAATTGGTAGCCAAGTACTCATCTGCATTTAAAGTCCGTGTTACGCCGCATAAACTACGCCATACACTCGCTTCTAAATTGTACCTAGAGACGAAGAATGAACAACTTGTAGCAACACAATTGGGTCAGAGTTCGACAAGTGCAACTGCGTTATATACCCATATGATTGATGAAGAACAACGGAATGCTATTAATAAATTATAAAATAAAAACGATTAACTCGATATTGAGTTAATCGTTTTTATTTTATGACTTTCCTTCCCATTCAGATTTGAAATTCTCAAGGAAATCTAACATAATTTGATGTCTATTTTTAGCCATTCGTTTTCCTGGTTCAGTGTTCATTGTTTCTGTAAGTGTCAATAACTTTTCGTAGAAATGGTTAATGACCGTTTGATTCTCAATATTCCTGTATTCTTCTGGGGTCATATTTCTTCTTGGACCACGATGTGGATCATATATTTTACTGCCAACATGTCCACCGTAATAAAAAGTTCTAGCAATACCGACAGCACCAATTGCATCTAATCGATCAGCATCTTGAACAACTTTTGCTTCTTCGGGCAAGTTAATAGTATTATCGTTCAATTGGTTTTTAAAAGAAATTGATTTAATAATTATTAAAATATCATTAATTTGAAGTGAAGTTAAATCAATAGATGTTAAAAAATTTGTTAAATTAGTTACTTCTTCTTTAACATTATCGACTACTTTATCATCAATTACGTCATGTAAATAACTACTAAGAACAATTATTAAATAATTGATATTATGAATTTCTGAGGCAATCGTTTTTGAATTTGTAACGACTCGTTCAATATGAGCAAAGTCATGTCCAGAAGTATCTGACGCTAATTTATTTTGCGTATATATTTTAACTGCTTGAATTTGTTCTTCAGGTAGCATCCTAAATTCTCCTTAAAATAAAAAAGCTTAGAGATAAAGTCTAAACTTTTAAGATTTTTTATTAAGCTTCAAAAACAGCTTGTAATTGAGGAACAACTTGTTTTTTTCTTGAAACAACACCAGGTAATGACAATTTGTTATCAGAAAGTTTTGTGTTGAAGGCTTTTTCAACCATTTCTTTAGGTTCTCCAACAACTAATAGTTCTGAATCACTGTCTAGGATATTTGTAACTAATAGTAAGAATAAATCATAATTATTAGCTTTACTATCATCTTCAATCGCTGAAACTAGTGCAGCTTCACGGTTAAAAACTTCTTCTAAATCAACGGTATTAACTTGAGCAACACGTACTGTTTTACCAGCCATATCAAAAGATTTGGCATCTCCGTTAATCAATTCTGTTTCAGTTTTGCTAGATAAATTAGTTCCAGCTTTTAACATATCTAATCCGTATACATTGTAATCAGTGTTACTAATTTTAGAAAGTGCTTTAGTTGCTTCAATATCAACTGGAGTCGTTGTAGGTGATTTGAATAACAATGTATCAGAAATAATAGCTGACATCATTAATCCTGCAATATTAGCAGGAATTTCAATATTGTTTTCATTAAACATTTTCCATAGGATGGTACTTGAACAACCGACAGCCTCTGCGCGGAAATTAAGAGGCATATTGGTTGTGAAATTAGCAATACGATGATGATCGACAACGTCTGTTACAACAAGATCAGCGATATCAGAAACACTTTGTTGAGATTCATTATGATCAACTAACATAACTGATTCAACCTCATTTTTAGCTGTTTCAATAATTCTTGGTTCAGGTTCATTAAAGTAATCTAAAACAAATTTTGTTTCTTCACTTAATGTTCCTAAGGTAACGGCTTCAGTATCGAAACCTAATTTATTTTGTAGATATGAGAATGCTTTAGCAGCTACAACTGCGTCTGTATCAGGACTTTGATGTCCAAAAATTAATTGTTTAGTCATTATTATAATCTCCTTTTTATTTGTTAATTTCTTTAAGTCGAGTCATGTAATCTTTTTCTTCTAAAAATTTATCAAATGCATTTAAAAAATGTTCATTTCTAGGAATTTCATCTTTATCTTTTCTAAAGACAAATGACAAATCAAATTTTATTTCTGGATCAAAATGAGATGTCCAAAGGTCTTTGCTTTCAGGATGAGCCGTTAAAAATGAAGTTGGTAATGCTGAATAAGCATGTGTTGCACGAGCAAATTTTAAAATCTGTGTGGGTGATGTAAATCTAGCAACACTCTTTGGCAGGTTAACTAATTGATTTTGATAAATTGTTTTAATTGTTTTATCAAGATAATAATCACTTGGATAAGTGACCCAAACATTATCAATTGTTTCTTGAAGTCTAACTTTCTTTTTAGAAGATAACTTTTCATTATGATGTAAAAACAATAAATCTTCAGTAAAGATTTTCTTACTTTCGTATGGTTTCCAGTTTTTAATACTTTCATCTGGAAGATACATAATAGCTAAATCAATTTTATTATTCTCAAGTTCACTCCAAATTTCTTTACGCGTTAGTAAATGGAATGACACAATAATATCTGGATTATTTTTATAGTACTGGATAACAAAATCATCAAACACTTCGTCTTCGATTGAAGCCAAAATCCCGATAGTAATTTCTCCTTGTGTTGCACTTGTTGATTGTTGAATTTCATTCGTTGCTTTATTTAATGTTTCATAGATTTGGTGTGTTGCATCTAGCATTGTATAGCCAGCATCAGAAAGATGTAATTTTTTACCAACAGAATAAAAAAGTGGTGCACCAACTGTTCTTTCTAATTTTTTAATTTGCTGTGTTAATGCAGGTTGTGTGATTCCTAATATTTGGGCTGCTTGCGTATAATTCATTATATCTGCAAGCTGTAAAAAATATGTTAACGTTTTTGATGAAAATATATTTTCTTGCTTTGTTTTCATATTAGCGTGATCTCCTCAGTTCTAGAAATTAATAGTCATATTAGTATAATAAGCGTAATAAAAAAAAAGAGCAAACAAATTTGCCTTTTTTTAACAATTTAATTATTAATTAATCTCATTTAAATTATTAGGTATTCCTAATTGTTCTGTATCAATAACAAATGAACCATTTGAATATCTATCAGATAGCGGATATGACATTGGTTCGATAATAAATTCATTGCCACTTTCAGTAAGGGCATTTAAATTCACATCTTTAGTAATGAGTTTCATGCCAACGACTCTATGAGGTTCCTTCTTAAGCTCTCTAAGAACAAGAACGCCACGTTTCGCCCTACTTGTCGAGCTCACTTCTGATACAGCCATACGCTTAAATGAACCGCGCTGTGTTAATAATCCAATCTGACTATGTTCAGTTACTAAACAAGTAGCGGCAACATAATCATCCTTCTTAAGATTCATCGCGATTACACCAGCTGCTTTAGATCCGACAACAGGAACTTCTTCGAGAGGATACTTTAATCCATACCCATCATGTGAAGCACTAAAAATGAATAACGAGTCATCCGTTTCTTTCAAGTATGAAATCAAGATAACATCATCGTTAGCTTCCTTCAATTTCATGAATTTACTTGCATGACCTTTATAAGTTCGTCCGGGTTGTAAGTCGGAAACCAGTGTTTGTTTAATGAATCCATTTTTAGTTGCAAAAACAAATTTACCAGGGACATTCACTTTTTTGAAAGAAAATGCTTTAATTAAATATTCATCAGTATCTAATCCAATAGTTTGTGAAATATGTTCCCCAGTATCTTTCCACTTTGCCTCAGTTATTTCATGAATTGGACGGTAAATCATATTTCCCTTATTTGTAAACATAAATAGATGATCTAATGTGTTAACAGATTCATTAAATACAATTTGATCTTCGTTTTTCAAACCATTCTCATTTACTCCTGAGGCGTTAAATGACCGTAATGAGCTACGTTTGAGATAACCATCACGGCTAACTAATACTTGAACATCTTCGGGAGTTACTAAAACTGCTGTTTCAATCTTAATGTCTTCAATATGTTCTTGAATTTCAGTTAGTCGAGGTGTGGCATATTCTTTAGATACTTGTTTAAGCTCTTTTTTCACAACATCAGATAACTTACTAGGATCTGCCAATATTGCTTTGTAATCAATAATTTTTGCAGCAAGCTCTGCATTTTCTTTTTCAAGCGCAGTCACATCTGTATTAGACAAGCGGTACAGTTGTAATGAAACAATTGCTTCAGCTTGTTTTTCTGTGAAATCGAACAGATCCATTAAGCTTAATTTAGCACTCTTTTTATCTTTACTTGCACGGATTGCTTTAATTACTTTATCTAAAATTGATAAAGCTTTAATTAACCCTTCAACGATATGTTGACGAGACTCAGCCTTTTTTAAATCAAATTCAGTTCTTTTTTTCGTAACACTTAATTGATACTCTAAGTACGAAGATAAGAATTTTTTTAAGCCAACTAACTCAGGTCGTTGATGGTTAATTGCAACCATATTGAAATTATACGAAATTTGTAAATCAGTATTTTTAAATAAATAATTTAAAATACCTTGTGCATTGACGTTGCGTTTTAATTCAATTGCAATTTGTAGTCCTTCACGATCACTTTCATCTCGAACTTCAGCAATCCCATCAACTTTTTTTAATAAGCGAATTTCATCCATCTTTTTAACAAGAACAGCTTTATTCACTTCGTATGGAATTTCTGAAATAATAATTTGTGTTTTACCACCCTTTAGTTCTTGAATCTCAGTTCTAGAACGAACGACTACTTTACCACGCCCCGTTTTATAAGCACTCTGGATGCCGGATAGTCCTTGTAAAATACCACCGGTTGGAAAATCGGGGCCCTTAACGAATGACATTAATTTATCTAAAGTCGCATTTGGATGACCAATTAAATAAACAACGGCATCAACAACCTCGCTTAAATTATGAGGTGGAATTTCAGTTGCATACCCAGCTGAAATTCCCGTTGCACCATTTACTAACAAATTAGGAAATCTTGCTGGTAAAACAGTTGGTTCATACTCCGTATCATCAAAATTCAATACGAAATCAACCGTTTCTTTTTCAATATCACGTAGCATTTCAGTCGCAATTTTACTTGTACGAGCTTCTGTGTAACGCATTGCGGCAGGAGAATCACCATCCATTGACCCATTATTTCCGTGCATTTCAATTAATGGTGTTCGTAATTTCCAGTTTTGACTCATACGGACCATAGCTTCGTAAATTGAGCTATCTCCATGAGGATGAAAATTACCCATAACATTTCCGACAGATTTAGCAGATTTTCTAAACCCTTTATCATATGTGTTACCATCTTGATTCATTGCGTATAAAATACGACGTTGAACAGGTTTTAGGCCATCACGTATATCAGGTAAAGCACGTTCTTGAATAATATATTTAGAATAACGACCAAATCGTTCACCCATAACATCTTCTAAGGTCAGCTCTTGAATTTTTGATGTATCTTTTTCTATAGCCAAATTAATAATCCTCCTTCCTTAGTCAGTCGTTGTTTGATCTTCAAATAATGTTAAATCTTCTTCATTTTTTAAATCAGTAACTTGTTTACTTGATACCTTATCAAGGATACTACCGTCCTCTTCAAGTGAAAATTGAACATTTTCTTCAATCCAATTTCGACGAGGTTCTACCTTGTCGCCCATTAAGGTTGTCACTCTTTTTTCAGCAAGTGCAGGATCATCAATTCGAATTCTAACTAAAGTTCTTGTCATTGGATCCATAGTTGTTTCCCATAATTGATCTGCATTCATTTCGCCCAGACCTTTAAATCGTTGTAGGTTGTAACCACGTCCAATTTTTGTTGTTGCTTTATCAAGCTCTTCATCGGTCCAAGCATAGATACTCTCTATTTTTTTACCCGTTCCTTTTTGAATTTTATATAAAGGTGGTAAAGCAATATAGATTTTCCCAGCATCAATTAGTGGACGCATATATTTATAGAAAAATGTCAATAATAAGGTTTGGATGTGCGCACCATCAGTATCAGCATCAGTCATGATAATAATTTTATCGTAGTTACTGTCTTCGAGCTTAAATTCAGCACCAACACCTGCGCCAACTGTATAAATCATTGTATTAATTTCTTCATTTTTTAAAATATCTTGTAATTTTGCCTTTTCAGTATTCAATACCTTACCACGTAAAGGTAGAATGGCTTGGAATTTGCGTTCACGACCTTGTTTAGCTGAACCACCGGCAGAATCACCTTCGACTAAAAACAACTCATTTTTCTTAGCGTTTTTCGATTGTGCAGGTGTTAATTTCCCAGATAATAAGCGATCATTTTTCTTTTTCTTTTTCCCATTTCTTGAATCATCACGAGCCTTACGAGCTGCTTCTCGAGCCTCTCTAGCTTTAATTGATTTTCTAACAAGTTCTTGTGCAAACTCACCATTTTCCATCAAATAAAACCCAAGTTTTTCACTCAGAACGCTATCGACGATAGATCTTGCTTCGGGTGTACCTAATTTACCCTTCGTTTGTCCTTCGAATTGCAATAACTCTTCAGGTATTCGCACTGAAATGACTCCTGAAAGGCCCTCTCGAACATCACTACCTTCTAAATTACGATCTTTATCTTTTAAAAGACCTAATTTTCTGGCATATTCGTTAAATGCTTTTGTCCAAGCAGACTTCATTCCTGCTTCATGTGTACCACCATCTTTTGTCCGAACGTTATTAACAAAGGACATTAAGTTTTCTGAGTAGCCATCATTATATTGTGCTGCAACTTCTACTTCAATTTTATCTTTAATGCCATCAAAATACATCACTTCGCCAAGTGTATCTTTGTCTTCGTTTAAATAAGCAACGAATTCTTTAATACCTTCTTCAAAATGATAGATATCTTGTTTATCAGTTCTTTCATCTGTTAAAACAATTTTGACACCACGTAATAAAAAGGCAGACTCTTTTAATCTTTCAGCTAAAATATCATACTTATAAATTGTAGTTGAAAAAATACTTTCATCGGGTTTAAAAGTTACTGTTGTTCCATTTGCTCGTTTAGTTGCACCTAATTTTTTTAAAGTCCCAACTGGATGCCCACCATTTTTAAACTTTTCTTCATAACGAATACCATCACGAACGGTATCAACTGTTAATGATGAAGATAATGCGTTAACGACACTTGCGCCAACGCCATGTAGTCCACCAGACGTTTTATATCCGCCTTGGCCAAATTTTCCACCAGCATGTAAGACAGTGAAGATAACTTCAACAGTTGGTATTCCTGATGCATGCATACCAATAGGCATACCACGACCATAATCTACAACAGTAATACTGTTATCACTGTGGATTGTAACGTCGATTTGTGAACCATATCCTGACAAGGCTTCATCAACTGCGTTATCAACAATCTCGTAGACAAGATGATGTAATCCCTTGCCATCTGTCGACCCAATATACATACCAGGTCGTTTTCTAACTGCTTCTAGTCCTTCAAGAACTTGAATTGAATCATCATTGTATTTTGTTTTATTTTGATTAGTCATTCAGTTAAACGCCCCTTACTCTGTATTCCTACAGTAACGTTACTATAATAACCTATTCTTTTTTAAAATGTAAAGAGAAATCCGAATAGATGTTCTATTTTATAAAAAATTTTGGTGTCTTCTTAAAAGAATGTTAAAATACTACTTATTGGATTTACTGGCTGAAAGGAGTGAATTATCATGGGTACAATCATATTAATGTTGATTATCGCTTATATTTTAGGATCAATTCCATCAGGGGTTTGGATTGGAAAATATTTTTATCAAAAGGATATCAGAAATTTTGGTAGTGGTAATGTTGGTACAACTAATACTTATCGAGTTCTTGGACCAAAAGCAGGGACTGTTGTCTTAGTGATGGATATATCAAAAGGAATTATAGCTGCAAGCCTCCCTTATATGTTTGGGGTCGCATCAACCGTTAGTCCTTTACTAATTGGTGTAGGTGCAGTAGCTGGACATACATTCTCAATATTTACTGGATTTAAAGGTGGTAAGGCAGTTGCTACTGGTGCGGGTATTTTATTACCGTATAATCCGCTATTTTTTCTTATCGCTTGTACCATGTTTATTTCTTTAATACTTTTAACGAGTATGGTAAGTGTTGCAAGTGTCATTGGATTTATTGGTATTACGATAACAGCGATATTATTTCAAGATTGGTTATTAACTAGTATTGCAGGTATTTTGACTATATTTGTTATTTATAAACATAGAGACAACATAAAACGTATTTTAAATGGTACTGAGAGTATGGTACCTTTTGGTCTTGGATTATATTTACGAAATAAAAAAAATCGATGATTATTTCATCGATTTTTTTTTTAAAATACTGTGATTTCATACGAACCTTCGAACGATTTATTTTTTTCTAACGTATAAATATTACTTTTATCTGATAAATTACCAGTAGATTCAATATTATCAGCTACTCCCCACCATGGTTCAATACAAACAAATGGTGAATTTTCAGGATATTTCGACCAGATACCAACGTAATCTGCACCATTTAATGTCACGGAAACACCATGATCATCTTCAGGTGTTGAAAGTAAGATAGTCGTTTCTAGTTGTTTCAATTCGTAAATTAAGGCATCATTTTTGAATGTTTCGCGAGATAACTTAATAGGTTCGTTGAACTTAACTGATTTTGCATTTTCGATATCGCTAAAAGGTCCAACTAGTGGAATTTGACGTCTTTCAACATTTGGTGCCACTTCAATTTGATAATTTTCTAGATTTAAATAAGCATTTTTAAGTGGTACGTTAAATGCTGGGTGTCCTCCGATAGAAAATAACAAAGGATTTTCATCGGGGTTATAAACATCGTAAATTACTTTTATTTGATGATTAGTTAAAATGTAATGTAATCTCAATCTAAAATTAAACGGATACTTTGAGATTGTTTCTGGGGATGAACCTAATTCCAGAACAACTGATGTTTTACTTTTAGAAACCACTGTAAAAAGCATGTCACGGGCAAAGCCATGTTGACCCATTTTATATGTTTTATGATCATACGCATATTCATCATTTTTTAAACGCCCAACAAATGGAAACAATACTGGGGCATGTCTACCCCAGTATTGTTTATCTGCTTGCCAAATATATTCAATAGATGTGTCATTTCCGGTAATACTGATTAATTCAGCACCTTGTTCAGCAATTTTGACTGTGATGAAATCATTTTTAAGTTCAACTGTCATTTTAGTTCACCCTATCCTATAAAATATAACGACTAAGATCTTTATCAGCAACGATGTTACCAATTTTGTCTTCAACATAACTTTCAGTAATTGTTATGTCACCCATTTGCATATCTGGACCCTCAAATAGTAAATCTTCAAGTAATTTTTCAAGAATTGTATGCAGTCTGCGTGCACCAATATTTTCAGTATCGTGGTTAACGTTGTAAGCAATTTCAGATATTTTCTCAATTGCTTCAATTGTAAATGTCACATTAATATTATCAGTGCCAATTAAAGCAATATATTGTTTAATTAAGGCATTATGAGGTTCTGTAAGAATTTTAACAAAATCTGCTTGGCTCAAATCATCTAATTCAACTCGAATTGGGAAACGACCTTGAAGTTCAGCAATTAAATCGCTAGGTTTACTTTCATGAAAAGCACCTGATGCAATAAACAAGATATGATCAGTATTAATAACACCATATTTAGTTGAAATTTGAGAGCCTTCAACAATTGGTAAAATATCACGTTGTACGCCTTCTCTAGAAACTTCACCACTATTTTTTTGAGATTTTGAAGTAATTTTATCAATTTCATCAATAAAAATAATTCCAGTGTTTTCAGCACGTTCAATTGCAGCTTGATTGATATCTGCTACATTAACTAATTTTTTTGATTCTTCACGAATTAAAATTTTACGGGCTTCTGCTACGGTTAACGTTCTTTCTACTTGGCGTGTTGGTGTTAATGCACTTAAGGTATCTCCTAAGTCGATGCCCATTTGTCCCATCATGCCATTCATACCAGAAGGCTGTTTAGGTTCATCAACTTTAATTGTCACTTCGTTATTTTCTAATAAACCACGACTTAGTTGTTCCGATACAGATAGTCGTTCATTTCTAATGTCGTCAGTGACCTCCTCTTCATCTTTTGCATCTAATCCGGCAGGTATTTGACCTTTTTGAATTTGAGACATCATTTGCATAAGATTAACATTCTCGGCTTTTTTTTGTTTTTTAATACCTGGAACTAGAAGTTTTACAAGTCGTTTATCAGCCATACGTTCAGCTGCGCCTGAAACACGGCCATATTGAGCATCTTCTTCTAATTTAATTGACACGTCAACCAAGTCACGTACCATTGATTCAACATCACGTCCAGCGTAACCAACTTCAGTGAATTTTGTTGCTTCAACTTTAATAAATGGTGCTTCAAGCATTGTTGCCAAACGACGAGCAATTTCAGTTTTACCTACACCAGTTGGCCCAATCATCATTAAATTTTTAGGTGTAACATCTTTTTGCATTGATTCAGAAAGTTGCATCCGACGATATCTATTACGTAATGCAACAGCAATGGCCTTTTTTGCATCATTTTGACCGATAACGTATTGATCTAGTTCTGTAACAATCTGTTTTGGTGTTTTATCACTTATAGTCATAAATTTACCCGCTTTCTATAATTCTTCTGAGATGACATGATGGTTAGTAAAAATATCAATATCACCGGCAATATTAATTGATGCCTCAGCAATTTCTTTAGCTGACATATCAGTTGTATGATGCTTAAGTGCCTTTGCAGCAGACAAAGCAAAATTTCCGCCAGATCCGATTGCTAAAATGTCATCGTCAGGTTCAATTACTTCTCCACTACCAGAAACTAATAACATTTCATTACTGTTCATTACAATCAAAAGTGCTTCTAATTTTTGTAAGGATTGTTCACTACGCCAATCCTGAGCTAATTCAACTGCTGCACGTTGTAAATTACCACTAAATTCATTTAATTTTTTTTCAAATCGTTCTTCAAGATTAAATGCGTCGGCAACGCTACCAGCGAAACCAACAACTACTTGATCGTTATATATGCGACGAACTTTTCTAGCAGTCCCCTTCATAATAACTTTTTCACCCATTGTGACTTGGCCATCACCGGCCATTGCACAGTGACCATTATGCTTAACGGCACAAATTGTTGTTGCATGAAATGAAACAGTTGCCATAATAAACTCCTCCATGTTACTCATTTATTGTATAAAAAAACTTCATTGAACGCTACTACTGTAGCACAACAATGAAGTATAACTCAATTATTTTATCAGATATTTCATAAATATTTAAAGACTTGGTTTAACAATTGCTAAATGCTCTAGAGCACGATTTGCAACCGCTTGATTTTTTTCTTGTTTATCTCGAATTTTTGTGCCTAATTTAGGGATAATACCAAAGTTAGCATTCATCGGCTGAAAATGTTTACCACTGGCATGTGTTATATAATGGGCCATAGCTCCCATCACAGTTGTTTTAGGAAGTACGACTAGCTCTTCTCCTAAAACAAGATGTGCGGCATTGATCCCTGCTAATAATCCACTTGCAGCACTTTCTACATAGCCTTCAACACCTGTCATTTGACCAGCAAAAAATAAATCATTTCTAAATTTAGACTGATATGTTGGTTCCAGTGTATCAGGAGAACGCATAAATGTATTACGATGCATAACACCATAACGAACAAATTCAACATTTTCTAAACCTGGAATTAGTGAGAAAACATTCTTTTGTTCGCCCCATTTAAGATGCGTTTGGAAACCAACAATATTGTATAAGTCACCGACTGCATTGTCTTGACGCAATTGGACAACGGCAAAAGGTGTTCTACCAGTCTTAGGGTCTTCTAATCCAACTGGTTTTAAAGGGCCAAATAACATTGTTTTAGCGCCTCTTCTAGCCATTTCTTCAATTGGCATACAACCTTCGAAAAATTTTTCATCTTCAAAATCATGCATTTCAGCAGTTTCGGCCCCTATTAGTGCCTTATAAAAGGTTATAAATTCCTCTTTAGTCATTGGACAATTAAGGTATGCAGCATCACCTTTATCATATCGTGATTTTAAGTAGATTTTATCCATATTTAATGATGATTTTTCTAAAATTGGTGCAGCTGCATCATAAAAATAAAGTCCCTCACTACCATTTAATTGTTTAATTGATTCTGCTAAACCTGATGATGTTAAAGGACCTGTCGCAACAATTGTTGGACCTTTTGGTAGTTCAGTTAACTCTTCATTGATAACCGTAATATTTTCATGATTTTTAACTAAATCAGTTATCTCACCAGAAAATTTATCACGGTCAACGGCTAGCGCACCGCCAGCCGGAATTGCATTATGGTCAGCTGACTTCATAATAACTGAATCTAACTGTCTCATCTCTTCCTTCAAAAGACCAACGGCATTCGTAATTTGATTAGCTCTTAAAGAATTCGTACAAACTAGTTCAGCAAAATTCTCAGTATGATGCGCTGGTGTCATTTTGATAGGGCGCATCTCGTATAAATTAACATGAACTCCTCGCTTGGCAATCTGCCATGCAGCTTCACTACCGGCAAGACCAGCACCGATTACATTAACGCTAGTATTTTCCATTATATAATCCCCCTGCTAGTTAGATTCAATTATTTTTGAACCGCTTCTTCATAGTCACAATTACTACATTTGACTTGTTTTCCACCTTTTACTTTTTTCTCAATTAAATAATGTTGACATTTTGGACATTCGCGACCAATAGGTTTATCCCATGATACGAATTCACAATCTGGGTATCTTGAGCAACCATAGAATAAACGATTTCGTTTAGATTTACGTTCAATTACTTCCCCTTGCTGACACAATGGACAAGTTACACCAATTTCTTTAACGATTGCTTTTGTATTACGACAATCTGGAAAACGCGTACATGCAAAAAATTTACCATATCGGCCCATCTTAATAACCATCGGTGACCCACAAATTTCACAATTAAATCCAGCTGGTTCATCTTTAATTTGAACTTTCTCAATTGTTTCTTGGGCATGTTCAACATTTTTTGAAAATGGTTTATAAAAATCATCAACAACTTTAACCCAATTTTCGTCTCCGACTTCAATGTTATCAAGACCTTTTTCTAATTCAGCAGTAAATTTAACATTCACAATATCACTAAAATAAGCTTCAATCATATCATCTACAATTTCACCCAGTTCAGTTGGTTCAAAACGCTTAGCAATTAATTTCACATAATATCGACGTTGAATAGTATCCAAGGTTGGTGCATACGTTGATGGACGTCCAACACCATTTTCTTCAAGTGTTTTAATTAAATTTGCTTCAGTGAATCTAGCAGGTGGCTGAGTAAAATGTTGGTTAGGCTGATTTTTAGCTAACTTAACATGATCGCCAACTTTTAAATCCGGTAAAATATTATCAGTCTTTTTGTTATCCTCATAAATTTTTGTATAACCTGCAAACTTAGTCTTTGACCCAGAAGTATGATAAGTAACGCCATTTTGTTCAATAGATACAGACATTGTATCCATTACAGCTGGTGTCATTTGACTGGCAACAAATCGCGACCAAATTAATTTATATAACTTCATTTGATCATTACTTAAATAATCCTTCATTGAAGCAGGTGTACGTAAAACAGAGGAAGGTCTAATTGCTTCATGTGCGTCCTGTGCACCTTCTTGTAATTTACCTTTGCGTGGCTTAATAGCTGCATAATCTTCACCATACTTTTCGTGTAAAAATTGAGCAGTTTCATGTTTGGCAGTCGTAGATACACGAGTCGAGTCGGTACGCATGTAAGTGATTAAACCAACAGTACCCTGTTTTCCGAGATGAATTCCTTCATATAATTGTTGTGCAACCATCATCGTTTTTCTTGTACGAAAGTTTAATTTTCTATTAGCATCTTGTTGCATTGTACTTGTAGTAAATGGTAAAGCTGGAAATCTTTTACGTTCTTTTTTTGTGACAGCGGTGATATCAAAATCTTGTTTTGTATCAATTAATGCCATTACTTTTTTAACATCTTCATTATCATGAAGTGCTTTTTTCTTTCCCTTAATACCATAAAAAGCTGCATCAAATTTCTCTTTACCTTTTTTAAATTCAGAATCAATAGTCCAGTATTCCTCTGGTATAAATGCACGAATTTCTTTTTCTCTATCAATAATTAAATTCAAAGCAATAGACTGAACTCGACCAGCACTTAAGCCTTTTTTTATTTTAGCCCATAATAAAGGACTAATTGAATAACCAACTAATCTATCTAAAATACGGCGAGCTTGTTGTGCATCAACTAAATTCATATCAATTGATCTAGGATCATTAAAAGCATTTTTAACTGCATCTTTTGTAATTTCATTAAAAACAACACGATTTTTGTCCGTGATATCTAAATCTAAAATATGAGATAAATGCCATGCAATTGCCTCGCCTTCACGATCAGGATCGGCTGCTAGATAAACATTTTTAGCTTTTTTAGCTTCTTTTTTTAAACTTTTAATAACATCGCCTTTACCACGAATTGAAATGTAATGAGGATCATAGTTGTTTTCAACGTCAACTCCCATTTTACTTCGTGGTAAATCTCTAATATGTCCAAGACTAGCGACAACATGGTAGTTGCTGCCTAGGTATTTTTCAATTGTTTTAGCCTTAGAAGGTGATTCAACAATAACTAGATTTTTTTTTGCCGGCGTTCTCTTTTTCTTTTTGGTTACTGGCATAATTGAACTCCTTCGTAGTATTTATATTGTAAGCAATAACATTTTTAAAATCGTTAGTAATCTTAAAGCATATTAGAGAGACTTGTCAAGCGTAACTAGTTTTCATAGAACTCTGCAAGTATCTGTTCACCGTTAATAATCGGCATTGCACCGGCTATTATTAGTTCATTACACCCAAGTGAAAGAGGACTAATAATTGATCCGGGTACAGCTAGTACTGTGCGATTTTCTTGCAATGCTAAATTGGCAGTTATAAGACTACCACTATGGTGTTTAGCCTCTGTAACTAATAAGCATTCACAAAGGCCTGCAATAATTCGATTTCTTTCAGGGAAATGATTACGTTGTGGTCCTGTATTCAGTCCGTACTCAGATAATAAAAGTCCCTTTTTGCTAATTTCAATTTGTAAATCTTCATTAATTTTTGGATAATAAATATTTAAACCTGTCCCAATAACAGCAATTGTATCTGCTCCGTTAGCTATTGTAAATTGGTGTGCCAAGGTATCAACGCCGGCTGCTAATCCGCTTAAAATTACCTTATCATTTTGGATACTATTTGGTAATAATAATCGTATTACTTCTATTGAGTAGTCAGTTCTTTGCCGAGCACCAACAACAGCAAGTGATTGTCGATTTAATAATTGCGTATTTCCTCGCATAAAAAGAACAATTGGTGGTCGATAGCATTCTTTTAGTCGATACGGATAGTCCTCATCAATAATAGTCACAATTGTTGAATGTAACTTATTGGTAATAACCTCATTTTTCAATGAAATACTAGTGTAAGCTTTACTGAAACTAGCTATTTTTTTACTATTTAAATTTAAAATGGATTTAATTACATCTAGAGTTAAATCAGTACAACTTGGATTCTGTTGTAACCAATCAAAAATTTTATTTTCGCCAATATACGTTATTTCAGAACATAGTCTAAGTTTAATTAAAGTGTCTCTTATTGTCATTGTTTCTCCTTATTAGTCATTAATACTAATAAGGTACGCAATTTATTTCATTATTTTTTTAGAATAGATTTAATTGGTTCAAATGTTCGACGATGAATTGGAGTGACTCCTAATTTGCTAAGTCCTGCTAAATGTTTTTTAGTTCCATATCCATCATTATGATTGAAATCGTATCCTGGATATAATTCATTGTAAAAGTTCATGAGATGATCTCGGTAAACCTTAGCAACGATACTAGCAGCAGCAATACTAGCACTTTTAGAATCGCCTTTAATGAAACTTTCCTGCGGAATATCGCTATCAATCGTCATAGCATCAATCAATAATTGTTGTGGTTTCACGTCCAATGAATTAACAGCTTCTAACATAGCAATTCTTGATGCTTGATATATATTAACTTCATCAATTGTTTGATTATTTATCACAGATATACCAACTGAAACAGCTGTAGCTAATATTTCAACGTATAATGCTTCACGCATAGATGCAGATAATTTTTTCGAATCATTCACGTCAATTAGATTGAAATTATGAGGTAAAATAACTGCTGCACTAACAACTGGACCAGCTAACGGTCCTCTTCCAACCTCATCAATACCAGCGATGTAAGGAATACCATTCTGCCATAGGTCTCTTTCTATTACTAACCTACGATTAAATAATTCTTGGTGTTCAACTAGTTTTTTTTGTCTATTATTATATTGGATTAAAAGCTTAATAACTCCTTTGCGAGAGTCTTTAGCTATTTCTTGCATAAAATTATCCGATGGATTATTCAATAAATGTTCTTTTACTTGAGAAATTGTAAATTTGGTCACAACTATTCGCCACCCAATTGAGGGATTTCTAAGGTATAACGACCAAGTTTACCTTGTCTAATATCAAATATAATTCTCTCACTCGCACGATCATAATCTTCTTTGAAACCCATTTTTTTTGTTAAATCTAATAATAAATCAACATTACTTAACTGCATTTGTTCATCCGTTAATTTATATTTCTCTTGTAATGCCTTTGGATTTGTTTGTTTAAAATGTTCTAACCCGTATAATGCAATGTCATCTTTTGCATATAAAGAGTCTTTTATTGCTCCTGTTAAAGCAAGACGTTTACCGATTTCTTGATCTTCAAATTTGGGCCATAAAATACCTGGTGTATCTAAAAGAGACATTGATTTTCCGGCTTTTAACCATTGCTGTGCTTTTGTCACCCCAGGTCTATTTCCAGTTATGGCGACATTTTTACTTAACAAATGATTTAGTAACGTCGATTTTCCAACATTCGGAATTCCGATACACATTACCTTAACTCGTTGTTGGAGGATACCTTTACTTTCTCGTAACGCTATTTTATCTTTTAAAACAACGTTAATTTTTTTCTCGATAGCGTTAAGTTGTCCGTGTTGACTATCTACTGCAACTGCCGGAATTCCTTTGTTTTCATAGTACTGTAGCCAACGTGCAGTAACGTTCGGATCGGCCATATCTTTTTTTGTTAAAACCATAATATGAGGTTTTGTTGCAAGTAATTGCTCAAGTTGCGGATTTCTAGATGATTCAGGCAATCTTGCATCAACTAATTCAAGTACGATATCTACTAAGTTTAATTTTTCCTTTACTAATCTTAAGGCTTTTGCCATATGTCCTGGGAACCATTGGATTACTGTCATTTAAATTCTCCTTGTTAAGCCAAGTAAACTTTTAATTAACTTGCTTAATTCTTTATATTTAACTCTCTTAATCAGAATACCTTAATTTGTGCACAAAAAGAAGAGAGTTCCGCTATTTAGTTTCGCCCTCTTCAGTCTTTTATTAATTTGTTAACGATTTAATTGCCGCATCATAGGCAGGATCATTTTTTGAAATTTTTTTCTGAACTAATGTTTCAATTTTTAAAGCAGTATCTTTGTTAACTTCGCCCGTTTGAGTTAAAGTATTTTCTTTTTGTAACATTTTTACTGCATTAACCGTTGATGTACCAAAGTAACCATTATTTTTGTCTTTATAATAATTAAGTGCGCTTAAGTAAACTTGAATCGTTTTAACTTGAGGTGTAACGTCTTCATATTTATATGTTTTATCAGTATTAATTAGTGGTGAATAAGCATACGCAGGATAATCAGCTGAAATAGTAGGCTTAATCCCTTTTTTATTAATCCAAGAACCATCAGGTGTTAGCCATTTAGCAATGGTAACTTTTAATTCTGTTTTATCTGTAAAGGTATTGATTGTTTGGACGGTACCTTTTCCATAAGATGTTGACCCAATTAATTTATCATTACCAGATTGGTTAAGTGCGGCTGCTAAAATTTCAGAAGCACTTGCACTATCTTTATTAATGACAACAGCTGTTTTTTCTGTGACTTTAAATCCTGAGTCATATTTTTTACCAGCCTTATATACTTCAGGAGAACCCGTTTTGCCTTGTACCTGCATAATTGTTTGACCATCTTTTAAGAACATTGATCCAATCGCTAATGCTTGATCCATAAGGCCACCTGGATTATCACGAACATCAATGACAAACGATGTAGCGCCATCTTTTCTAAGTGACTTCACTGCAGATTTGACTTCGTTAGATGTATCCTCAGAAAATGTACTAATTTGAATATATCCTACTTTTTTATTCTTTTTCGAAATACTACTATAGACTGTTTTAACAGGAATATCATCTCGTTTTATTGAAACATTAAATGTTGATGAATCACGTTTAATAGTTAGTTTCACTATTGTTCCTTTTTTACCTCTAATTTTTGAAACAGCTTTTTCTAAACTGAGACCATAAATAGATTTACCATCTATTTTTTGGATAATATCATCTGTCTTCAAACCAGCCTTTTTAGCTGGTGTTCCTTTAATAGCTGAAACAATCTGAATATTTTTCTTGCTAATTTTGACTTCAGCACCGATTCCAACAAATTTACTAGAAATAGTTGAATTTAAATTAGTCGCATCTTCTTTACCTAAATAGGCCGTAAATTTATCTCCAGTAGAGTCGACCATACCATTGATAGCCCCATCGACTAATTTTTTCTTACTGATATTTTTATAATAAGAATTATTTAGTGCCGAATAAACAGACTCAATTTTGGCTAAATCTGAACTAGTCGTTTGTAATGACCCAACTAATGTATTAATTTGACTAATTGCAAAAAAATACATTGCAGCAGCTCCGACTATAAAAGATAAACAAATTGACCCTATTAAGGTCCAAAAATGACGACCAAATCTAAAACGTTTTTCTTTTTTATCTTTTTCCATAATTTAATTCCCCACTAATTCATTTTGTCTAAATATCGGGCCCAAGCGTCATCAAAAATTGTCATTGAAGGTAAATATCCTGCATTTAATTCAAGATAATTAGAAAGAAAGTCATACTTATCTGACAATTTAGGAAAACTTTGATCATAAAATGCATTATTTGCAAATTGGGACACCTCATCCGTACCGTGATCATTGCGTTCGGTCATTAAAAATTGATAAAATGTTTGTCTCATAAATTGATACCTCATTTAATTTAAAGGGATAGAAACATCGAATTTAAAAACATTCGTTTTTAAATCAATTTTGGTTGCACTAGCTTGTATACCATTCTCAATATCTAGTTTTTTTAAGTTAAGCATAATTGTTTGTTCTTTGCTATTAATCGTAATCCAATTTGGTAAATCATATGCATTTTTTACATAATCCATTATAAACTTTTTAGGAACTGGTAATGAACCTACAGCAACAGATTTTGCTTTTAACAAGATATTACCATCATCTGTTACAACTGGATCTGAATATAATGTGAATGAAATATTTTGTCCTAAAATTTTTGTTGTGCCCATTAATATAGCAGATTTATCTACTAAAAACCGATATTTAATTGATTGACCTTTTTGAATTGATTTTAAATAATAATTAATGGTTCCGTTAAGTTGTTCCTTGTTCATTTCCACGCTTAGTTCTGTTCTTTTTGTTGCTTTTGAAGTGGTTTGAGTTGTTAGTGTCTTTTGATCTTGGGATTGGTTCATAATACTAACGGAAAAATAAAGTAGTACGCCAATCAATAAAGAAAATAATATGATAAACGCAACTTTCCATGCGTTAAAAGTGGTTGATGTTTTTTCTGTTCTTTTCGGCATAATTCTCCTCATTATTTAAATAAATGATGTTCTTCCATTGATTTGAACAACAAATCAGTCATTTTTTTATAACCTTTTTTATTTGGATGAAAATGATCAGTTATAGAAATATAGTTATTTTTTTCATCTTTTTCTTGCAAGACACTTTCAAGATTAAAACTAGATAAATCAGATAAGTCTGAGCTACCCAAAGTCTTGGCTAATTTACTTGTTTTACCATAATATTGTCCTTCAGAAAGCTGTTTTTCAACACTAACAAAATAACTATTTTTATCATTTTTAACAACCTTGTTGGTTACGTTATTCCATGATTTAACAATCGTTTTCATACTACTCATTTCGGGGAAATAAACGTAAAATGGGTTATACACTCCTATAACGTAGATAGGCGCGCTATTATTATATTTTCTAATCTCTTTAAATAAATCATTTAAATTTTTTGTATAAGTCATTTTTTCAGTATCAATAGCTTTATTTAACTTATCAGTATCATTAGATAAAATGTTTTTTTGTATAACCTGTAATAGGTCATTCCCACCAACTGTTAATGTAATAACAGTGGCTTTTTTTAACGTTTTTTGCATTTTGGGTTGTTTCTTTAATCTGCTATAAATTTGATCACTTCGATCTCCTGATAAGCCAAAGTTAGAGGCAGTTACTTTCATATTTTTATCAGTATTTATTTTTTCTGTAATTAATGAAACGAATCCACCTTTATTCGTTTCATCTCCGACACCCTGCGTTAAAGAATCACCAAGGGATACTAGCTTAAGAGCTGTTTTTTTATGGGGCACTGTTATTAAAGAATGATTCGAAAAATGGCCGGTTGCAAACCACAGCCCACTAAATATAAGACCACTTAGTACTAAAATACTTAAAATAGTAATGGAAAAGCTTTTAAAAAATTTCAAAAAATCATTCCTTTATTTAATTAAAAAAACCGGACAAAAACAGCTGTTTTTGGACCAGTTTAAAAATAATTATTTAATATATTAGTCTTTATCTGTGTAGAACATCACTGCAAAAGCCCCTGGACCACCATGCGTCGCAATAATAGGTGCTGTCTGTCGAACTAGAATATCAACTTTTGGGACTGCTGTTTGTAATAAATCGCGAACTTCAAATGCCTTTTTTTCATTTCCAGCATGAGAAATACCTACTGCTTTAACATTAGGTGTACTTTTTAATTCTTCAACTAAATCTGCAATAAATCTGTTAACCGTCTTCATACCACGGCCTTTATTTTTAATTTTTAATTCGCCATCAATCATTTCCAAAATAATCTTCATATTTAAAACACTTGAAAGAACACCAGTTAATCTTGATATACGTCCACCTTTGACCAGATTATCCAGAGTCATAACGGCCATATTTAGAGTTGAATTCTTACGGATTTCAGAAATTTTTGTTAAAATATCATCCATTGATGCACCTGAATTTGCTAACTTAGCAGCTGCTAAGACTTGAAAAGCCATACCTCGATCAGTAGAACGAGTATCAACAACGGTTACATCGGATTGACTCATTTCTGCAGCTTGCTCTGCAGTATGAACTGTACCACTAATTTGGTCAGTCATGTTAAGTGAGAGAACTTGGCTACCATCTGCCCCAAGACTGTCAAACATTTCTACAAAAGTACCAATTGGTGGCTGACTTGTTTTAGGTAACGTTTTTGACGTTTCCATTTTAGTCTCAAATTCGTCATTTGTAATTGATTCACCTTCAACGTAAATAGTATCATCAATCATAACGCTTAGAGGTATAATGCTAATGTCATTTTCTTTTATTTCATTATCTGTTAATCCAACAGATGAATCCGTTATTATTTTAATTTTTTTCATGTTTCTTCATCCACACTTTCTTAACAAAAGTTTTTAATCATGATACAATAATGTCACTATAAACTTTTCTATTTATAATGTCTAGTATATCAGAATTACTGGTCTATTTCACATAGAAATTGATGACTGAGGTGTTTTTTTGGAACATAATTACAGTAGAAGGTA
Organism: Dellaglioa sp. CoH-57-MRSF-19; assembly: GCF_056781975.1. Next base: position 113,536 of record NZ_JBXAXW010000002.1, on the reverse strand, counting down.
TCTCATCTTAAATGAGGTATTAAACGCGGTAACTCATGGTATTGGTCTTGGGTTAAGTATAGCGGGATTGATTTTTTTACTTATTAAAGGTGCTCATAATGGTAGTGCATTAGAAATTACCTCGTATGCTATATATGGTTCATCTTTGGTACTGCTGTACTTAACTTCTACCCTATTTCATAGTTTAATATTTACACGAGCAAGAACTGTTTTTCAAATCTTCGATCATAGTAGTATCTATATTCTGATAGCAGGTACTTATACGCCTTATTGTCTTCTCTCTGTTGGTGGGGCATTAGGTTGGACACTATTCGGAATCATCTGGATGATGACCGTTTTAGGAATTATTTATAAATCAATTTGGTTGGGTCATTTTAAAACAATTTCAACCATCATTTATCTAATTATGGGCTGGCTTTGTTTGAGCGCAATGATGCCACTTTATAATAGCCTCGGTACAATTGGGTTCTGGCTACTTGTTTCTGGTGGCATTGCGTTCACAATCGGCGCTGGAATTTATAGTATAAACGGTGTTAAGTACTTACATGTCGTTTGGCATTTATTTGTGATGTTAGGTACAGGATTAATGTTTTTTTCTATTTTATTATATACTTAAAGTTAAAAAGCGAAGACACATCCGTATTGGATATGTCTTCGCTTTTTAATTATTTTTTATCATAAATTCTAAATTCATGATCATATACATTTTTTTTGTCAATCATTCCCGGAATCGTTTCAATTAATTTCCAATGAGTATAATCAATAGGAATCATCATCACATCACCATCAAACGTAGCGTTAATTTTTGTTTGATACAATCTATTAACTTTTACATACATTTCAGAAAATAATGTTGCGCCACCAATAACAAAAATATCTTCAGAATATGTTTCTAATAAATCATTCAACTCTGGTATTGAATGAACAATCTTTAGAGTATCTGTTTCAACTAAATCGTTTTTACTTGAAAGAACAATATTAATTCGATTTGGTAATAGTCCCGGAAAACTTTCAAATGTATTTCTGCCCATAACAACGACCTTATTAAGCGTTGTTTTCTTAAAAAATTTTAAATCATTTGGTAAGTACCAAGGTAGCTTACCCTTATATCCAATATGATGTTCACTGTCTTCAGCCCAAATAAAATTAATCATTATTGACTCTCCTTAAGTAAATATTAAACTGCAACAGGCGCTTTAATAGGTGGTGCAGGATTATAGTCTTCTATTTTAATATCCGTCATATCGTATTCAAAAATACTATTTTTATCAGGATTTAACCATAATTTTGGCATGGGTTGCACTTCACGAGAAAGTTGTTCCTTCACTTGTTCTATATGATTATTGTAAATATGGGCATCGCCTAATGTGTGAATGAATTCACCAACTTCAAGTCCAACCTCTTTAGCAATTAGATGAGTTAATAACGCATAACTTGCAATATTAAATGGTACACCTAAAAAGACATCGCCACTTCTTTGATATAATTGACAACTTAATTTACCATCAGCCACATAAAATTGAAATAACGTATGGCAAGGTGGTAATGCCACATTTGGTACATCTTCTGGGTTCCAAGCGGACACAATTAATCTTCTAGAATCAGGTGTTTTTTTGATTGCTTCAATAACATCTTTAATTTGGTCAATCGTATCACCTTGTCTAGTTTTCCAATTACGCCACTGACTACCATAAACGTCACCTAATTCACCAAACTTTTTTGCAAATTCATCGTCTTCAATAATTTTATCGCAAAAAAGGTTTTTCTGTACTTCATATTCTTTTTTAAAATCAGTCTCTAAAAGTGATCGATGTCCAAAATCAGTCATATCTGGACCCATATACTGAGAACTTTCAATGTAATTTTTAAAAGCCCATTCGTCCCAAATATGATTCTTATGTTTCAATAAATATTGGATATTAGTATCACCTTTTAAGAACCACAGTAACTCACTCTTAATTAAACCAAATGGTACTTTTTTAGTTGTTAGTAGTGGGAATCCTTGACTTAAGTCAAACCTCATTTGATAGCCAAAAAGACTTTTAGTTCCCGTTTTTGTACGATCAGATTTATCATTTCCGTTCATTAAAATATCACGTTCAAGTTGCAAATATGTTTCTTCCATACGAAAATTACCCCTTTTCTGCATATTTACCTAAATAGTCCCAACGATTCATCTTTTCTTCAATTTCATCATCTAAATTATCAATTGACACTTGTAGTTCACTTAATGCTACAAAATCATTGCCATTGATATTCGACATATCACTTTCAGCTTTTTCTTTCTTAGCTTCTAAATTATCAATTGTCTGTTCAATTGTTTCAAATTCTTTTTGTTCAGCATAAGTTAATTTAACTTTTAATTTATCGTCAGAAATGGTGTCGTGTTCGATAATTTTTTCTTTTTTTGATATTGATACGGCATCATCCAGTGATTCTTTAGCAAGGTACGATGTAAATAATCCAGTATAACGATTAATTTTAGCATCGCCTTCAAAAATAAGTAATTGATCTGCAACTTTATCTAAAAAATATCTATCATGTGAGACAGTTATAACTGCGCCATTAAAAGATTCTAAATAGTCTTCAAGTACTGTTAATGTTCCAATATCTAAATCATTTGTAGGTTCATCTAGTAATAAGACATTTGGTTGTTGCATAAGTAATTTCAAGAGATAGAGTCTTCTTTTTTCACCACCGGATAGCTGTCTAATTAATGTCCCATGCATCGATCTTGGAAAAAGAAACTGCTCTAAAAGTTGTGTTGTACTTATTCGTTCGCCATGTTTATTTTCGATATTTTCACCAATTTCATTTAGATAGTTAATCATTCGTTTATCGCCAGGTATGGGTTCAGTTTGTTGCTGGTAATAACCTAATTTAACCGTTTCGCCCATTAGTAATTCGCCAGAGTTAAGTGGTAATTTTCCAGCAATTGCATTTAGTAAACTAGATTTACCAGCACCATTTTTACCGGTAATCCCGATTCTATCGCTCGCCTGAATCAACTCACTAAAATGATCAATAATTTTATGATTTTCTAAGACTAAACTAGCTTCTTTTAGCTCAATAACCTTTTTACCAAGCCGCTGTTGGCCTAGTCCAATTGAAACATCTTGATCAATTTGTAATGAATTCATATTTTCTTTTAAATCGTTAAAACGGTTAATTCGTGCTTGTTGTTTTGTTGATCTAGCTTTTGCTCCAGTACGCATCCAAGCTAGTTCCTTTTTATATAGCTGTTGTTCTTTATGCTCAGCGGTAACTTCCTGGGCAACTCTTTCAGCCTTTTGAGCAACGAAATCTTGATAGTTACCTTCATACGAGTGTAATTTACCAAATGATAGTTCTAAAATCTGGTTGGCAATTTGATCTAAAAAATACCGATCATGAGTAACAACAATTAAAGCTCCTTTGTACGTTTTAAGGTAACTTTCTAGCCATTCAATAGAACTAAAGTCCAAATGGTTTGTTGGTTCATCAAGAATTAATAAGTCAGGAGCTTGTATGAGTACTTGAGCCAAGCCAACTCTTTTTTTCTGTCCACCAGATAAGGTTGAGACTTTTTGTGTTAAATCCGTTATTTGTAATTGCGTTAGAATTGTTTTAACGTCATTATCGGCATTCCATGCATCTTCACGATTCATACGATCTTCCGCATCTGAGTAACGTTGCTGTAATTTTTCATCTTCAGGATGTTCACTATAGGCTGTTAAAACAGCTTCATAATGACGAATTGTTTCAAAAATAGGTGAAGCTCCTTCAAAAGCGGCTTCCATAATTGTCATATCATCATTTAATTCTGGTATTTGTTTTAAATAACTCATACGATAGTTATTTGGTTTAATTAAATCTCCTGAATCAGCTGGGTCAAGGTCTGTTAATGCATTTAATAACGTTGTTTTCCCTGAACCGTTAGTTCCAATCAATCCGATTCTATCTTTTTCATTAACAATAAAATTTAAATCATCAAATAATGTTTTTTCGCCGTATGTTTTCTTTAAATGTTCTACCCTCAGTGTTTGCATGTAATCACTCTCTTATCTAATTGATTCTCTTTTATAATTTGTATTACTAAGCATGTTTTGTAAAAAAAGAGATTAAATGATATTTAATCTCTTTTTTTACGCTAATTTTAACATTAGTTGCTTAGCCACTTTTAATAATTGAGTTGATTCGTTTGGGACTTCTTCTAGTAAAATACGATTTTCCAATATGGATAAAATTTGGCCTAATTTTTCACCTGGTTGAATACCAACATCTTTTATTAACTGTCGTCCATTAATTGCCATGTCTTTTTTAGACTTAATTGGAAGTGCAGTATAAGCAACTGTCAGCATTTCTGCATCTAAATTACTATTAAATATTGCTGCAACTTCATTTGCAATTAATAATAATTCTAATCCAGTTTCATACATCAGTTCTCGATTAACGGAATCATGAATAATACCGTTAAGTGCTTTGATAACTATTTGAACGTGTGTAATTAACTCATTTGAACTTTTCCATGAGATTAGAAAATGATTAATATTAGTTTCTGTTATCTTTAGAACATGAATAATTAACGACCAAGCAGCTACTTCTGATGTAAGTTTAATTGATTGCATTTTTGACATATCAGTTAGTTCCGATAAATAATTATTAAATTCGGGACAATATTTTACTAAATCTGATTCAACAAAATGTCGAAGTCCAATTTGAGGATTTTTTCCCAACAGTAATTTAATAAATTCAATATGAATCCGTTCAATAGCAATCTTTTTCAATAGTGGTGCATGTTTATTTAATGCTTTCTTCGTTTCCATTTCGATTGTGAAATCTAATTGGCTTGCAAATCTAATTGCCCTCATCATTCGTAAAGCATCTTCATTAAAACGTTCATCAGCAGTGCCAACAGCTCTAATGATGTGATTTTCTAAATCTTGTAGTCCGTTGAACAAATCAATAATCCGTCCATCATGTGTCATTGCTAAGGCATTGATTGTAAAATCACGACGTTTTAAATCTTCTTCTAAAGAGCGTACAAATTCAACATGATCTGGACGTCTAAAATCTTGATAAGTTGATTCTGTTCGAAATGTGGTGATTTCATAACCTTCTCCATGATCTAAAACCATAACAGTCCCATGTTGAATACCTGTATCTACCGTCTTATTAAAAATTTCCTTAATTTCCTCAGGGTATGCACTAGTGGCAATATCAATATCATGGATTGGTAATCCTAAGATAGTATCCCTAACACTTCCTCCGACAAAATATGCTTCAAAACCAGCATTTTCAATGGCTTTAATCACTGGTTCAGCATTAATGAAATCATCCGCAAGATTGGAAACTATCATAATATATTTTCCAATCCAACTAGTAATTCTTTATATTGTCCAATTTTTTCAGTAGCTAATGCAACACCAGACATGAATGAAATACGGTCAAATGAGTCCTGACGAATAGTTAATGCTTCACCCTCGCCACCAAATAAGACTTGTTCATGAGCAACATAGCCTGGTAAACGGACACTATGAATTCTCATGCCTTCAAAGGCTGCACCTCTCGCACCTGGTAATGTTTCTCTTTCATCAGGGTTGCCTTGAATTTTAGGTTTACGAACTTCAGCAATTAATTTTGCGGTATTTAAGGCTGTACCACTTGGAGCATCCAATTTATTATCATGATGCATTTCAATAATTTCAACGTCAGGTAAATACTTAGCAGCTTGTTGCGCAAATTGCATTAATAAAACAGCTGAAATACCAAAATTAGGAGCAATCAATCCACCTAATTTTTCTGTTTTACATAATTGTTTAAGTTCAGCTATATTATTTTCCGATAAACCCGTAGTCCCAATAACTGGTGACATATGTTTCGAAATAGCAAATTTAGTATTTTCGAAAACAACACTTGGGACAGTAAAATCAATCCAAACATCGGAAACTACGTTTATTTCATCTAGCTTATTGAATATTGGGACATTCTCTGTCTTATAGTCAGTAATTTCATTTATATTTTTTTCTGTAGCTGTAGTACTATAGACTCCAACTAATTCAAATAATGGATTTTCTAAGATCATATTTGTTGTAGTGGCACCCATTCGTCCTTTAAATCCAGCAACCAAAACTTTAATCATAGTAATCCTCCTCATCTTTAATTAATACAATCTAGTTTAACAGATTTATACTAGATTTAAAATGATAGTCAGCAGACATTCATCGATAATATGGTATGATATTTATATTGAATTTATTTCAGGGGGTAGAACTAATCTTAAAAAATGAACGAATTAAAATAATCGATTTAGTAATGATTGCGTTAGGTTGTTGTTTTTATGCATTTGGATTAGCAACCGTTAATATAACAAACCATCTTGCTGAAGGTGGTATAACCGGAGTTACTTTAATTTTACGTTATTGGTTTCATATTGATCCTGCGTATTCAACAATTGCAATTAATGTTCCATTAATCCTTATTGGTTACCGTTTTTTAGGTAAACGATCATTAGTCTATACTATATATGGAACAATAATGTTATCTCTTTTCTTATGGATTTGGCAACGTGTTCCGATTCAAATTAATGTAAATGATGATTTGTTTTTAGCAGGTATCCTTGCTGGTGCTTTTGGTGGCCTTGGGTCAGGCTTAGTATATCGTTTTGGTGGTACTACTGGTGGAACTGATGTAGTGGCTCGAATTTTTGAAAAAACACGTGGTATTCAAATGGGTAAGACAATTCTTGCCCTTGATATTGCTGTTTTGGTCATATCACTTAGCTACTTAGATTTAAGGCATATGATGTATACCCTACTAAGCTCATATGTTTTCTCAAAAATTGTTAACTTCACTCTTGAAGGTAGTTATTCTGGACTTGGCATCTTAATAATTAGTGACCAATATCAAATTATAACTAATGAAATTTGGGATAAATTAGGCAGAGGTGTTAGTTACATCAATGGTGAGGGATCTTATTCTCGCCAAAATAAAAAAATGATTTATGTTGTTATCAACCGTAATGAACTTCATCAGTTGAAGGAAATATTACAAAACCAGGATTCAAATGCTTTTGTTTCAATTAGTAGTGTTAATGAAGTACTGGGACAAGGGTTTAGTTTTAATCGACAAAAAAAGAATAAAATCACTAATATCACTAATATCTTTAATAAATGATTGGTCTTGCGCACTGCGATTTTTGCAGTGCGCTTTATTAGTGTGATATAGTTAAAGTAACTTATTGTTTATTACTAAAGGAGGCAATTAAATGAATTATCCCTATCAAAAAGCTTTTAATTTATCATTAGAATCCAACTCTTTGTCCCCATCAACAATTTTAGAATATAACTACGATATTCATGATTTTTTTAACTATCTTCTAAATTTTAATGATGCATTCTCTAATTCAATAATGGTTGAAACTATCTTAGAATCAGACGTTCGTCAATATTTAACTATGCTTCAAGATAAAAGAAATATTAAAAATTCAACATATACTAAGGTTTTATCGCATCTGAATGGTTATTTTAAATATTTATTTACCCATCAGATAAATACTCATATTCCAACATTAATGTTAAAAGGGAAAAAAAATATCGCAAATTCTGTTATAACCTTCAATTGGTTAATAGACTTCGACTCTTATCTTTTAAATTCAGAAATTAGCTACTATTCTCGACTTGTTTTATTAATGACACGGCATTTCTTTAAAATTTCAGAAATCTTACAACCTGGTTTTTTCGTTAGCTTTAAACAATTAACATTTACGGAAACAGAGGAATTATTTTTGAAGCAATTCAATACCTATATTAAACAACTACAAATTTTACAAAACTCCAACGATTGCTTTTTAAAACTGCGTAAAAATGTTGAAGCACCTTTATTATCTTTACCTGGTCTACATAAATTTTTAAAGAAAGATTTACAATTTATTGCGCCAAATGTTTCACCACGTCTGCTGTACCAGTCAGCTATTTGTTTTTCTATTCTCACTAACAATACGATGACAGATTCAGAAATTATGATGACGTTAAGAATTGATCCAAATTCACTTTTATACTACCGTCATTTAATTATTGAACAAAAATTAATCATATAAACCTTAAAAGAGCAACAAAAAGGAGCTAGAAAAATTCTAGCTCCTTTTTGTTGCCCAAATATTTTTAAATTATGCTACTTTTCGCCATAACTTTATCTAACCAATAGTCTTAATAATTCGTGCTGGATTACCTGCGATTAAAACATTATCAGGTACATCTTTTGTTACCACACTACCAGCACCAACGACGACATTATTTCCAATCGTGACACCAGGTAAAACAATCACTGATCCACCAAACCAACAATCATCACCAATTGTAATTGGTGCATCATATTGCCATCCTTCACGACGTAAATTTTTGTCCATAGAATGATGATTAGGTGTATATAACTGACAATTAGGCCCAATGAAACAGTGTTCTCCAATTGTTATTTGTCCTGCACTTAAAATCTGTAAATTAGAATTAATAAATGTGCCTGACCCTATTTTTAACATTTCCGGCCATTCTATAGTTGAAATTGGAAAATATATTTCAGCAGATTTTTCCATATTAGGTAAAAATTCTTTAAGCATTTTATCTGCATCATTCGTATCATGAGCCGCCAATTTATTTATTTTATAAATAGTTTGTGCACTTGTTTTAACAGTTTTTTGAGCCCATTCTTCTTTAGAATATTGGTACCAATCGCCATCTATAATTTTCTCAGTAATACTTTTTTTACTCAATCGTTCAATTTCTTTTTCGTTTAAATCTTTCATGTCCCTACCCCCGATATATAATTTTAGATAATTAATCGCCATTTAAACAACATTACCTATCTAAAATTATATCCTTAATAGCAATTAAAAAGCAAAAAATAATAATATCATTTATAAATATACCATCATAAATTCTATAATCTCTTTTCAAAAATTAAATTTTGGTCATTTTGTTCTATAAAGTGATAATTATTAGTCTTAGCTACTTTCAAACTTTTTATATTATTCAAATCTAGTATTATTTTTAATTTTTTTAACTTATATTCCTTTATAGCTAGTTTCTCAAGTTCTGTTAAGGCCTTTGACATTATTCCGCGTCCTACATACGACTTGTCTAACCAATAACCAACCTCAGCAGTTCCCATATGTAAATCTATTCCATGTAAATCAATCATGCCAACGATATTCTTATTAATTTTTATAGCGAAAATTAATTTAGTTTCATCCTTAAAAGAGTCTCTTAAAAAAATTATTTCATCATTAATCGATTTCATAGCATTAACCCATGGAAGCCACTCACTTAATTCAAGACGATTACGACTAATTAAATTAAATATTTCAGTACTATCTTCTAATTTTGGTATCACTATCTGATTTGTAATCATTTTACTTCCCCTTCTTTAAGCAAATCTTACAAATTGCTAACAAAAAACGCTTATACCAAAAGAATGATATAAACGTTTTATTTTAATAATTTATATCATTTTGAATATCAATAATTTCTTGATCATCAGGTACTAAAGCTAAGTAATGTTTAATTGCGTCCTTTAACTCCTCTTGTCGTCCGTTCTCTCTAAAAATAAATATAACAGATCTTAAAAAGTCAACTTGATTAGTAAAATAAGGGTATGCTTCTAAATAATTTTCTTCAGCTTTATCATAATCTTCAAGTCTTTCATATGAAATAGCTAAATTCCAAAATATTTGAGGATCTACATCTCCGTCGCTCTTGATATCTTCTAGTAATTTAATATCTTCATCATCACGTTCTTGCTTAACTAATAAATTACTTAATTGTAATAATATGCCAGTATTATCTGGATTAATATCAATTGCTTTATTTAAATACTTTTCAGCTTGCTTCTCATCGTCCAATTTTAAGGCAACAGTCGCTGCCTGTTCATACAATGTATCATTTACCTCGTCAACCGCTAACCCTTCTTGATAGACAAGTAAAGCATCATTCAATCTATTCTCATCTGAAAGTGCTTGACCAAGAATTGGATATAAGGATGTATACGAAGGATCTTCTTCCTTCAAATCATAAAGAATATCAATTGCTTTTTGTTGATCATTTAATTGTAGATAGGTTAAACCCATCTGTAACTTAGTATCAGAGTCCATATTTTCTAAATGAATTTGTTCTAAATATGCCATTGCTTTTTCAAACTGCCCACTGTTTGCGTAACTAACACCTAATCTTTGTACTAAGTTAACCTGTGACAGTTCAGTCTGTCCTGATTTAATTAATTCAAGATAAAATCCGATTGCCTGACTAAATTGTTTTGTATTAAAATATAGTTCGCCTAAAGCAAATTGGATAACTTCTTCTTCAGGAGCCAACTTATATGCAGTTAATAATTTATTTTCACTAACTTCAAACATACCTTGTGTCTGATATAAATCGGCAGCAACCATAAGAGACTGAAGATAAGCTTCTGAATCTTCTTCAATTTCTGACAAATAGTTAAGTGCTTCATCAGATTTTCCTTCACTAATTGCAATATCTGCCAGGAATGTTTTTAAAGTATCTTCTTCTGGATATTTTTCTAATAATCTTTCATAAGTACGTTTAGATTGAGCTAAAAAACCTAAGCTATATAACTCTTCTGCTAAACTAAATAATGTTGCATCATTGTCTTTTCTTAATGCTCTGGCAAATTCTTTCATTGCCTCATCAATTTGTCCTTCGTCCAAGTAGTCTAGCATAATTTCTGAATGCGTCATTAAATAACTTCCCTTCATTATTAAATTAATATGGTTTAGTTTAATCTATCATACACACAATAGCTAGTAATCTCGTACATAACTATTGTCTATAAAATAAATTATAGATTGAAAAAGCTAGTACAAAATGAATTGTACTAGCTTTTTCTAAGTATTATTTAACAGAATCCTTTAAAGCTTTACCTGGTTTAAATGCAGGTACTTTACTTGCAGGGATTTGAATTTCTTCACCAGTTTGTGGGTTACGACCTTTACGAGCAGCGCGTTCACGTACTTCAAAGTTACCGAAACCGATTAATTGAACTTTTTCACCTGTAGCTAATGTGCTTTGGATTGAACCAAATACAGCATCAACTGCGACAGTAGCATCTTTTTTTGTCAATCCTGTTTCTTTTGCAACATTTTCGATTAATTGTGCTTTGTTTGCCATAATGTTTCACCTCCCCTAAAATGTGTCCGAATATTTAAAAATATTCAGCCATTATTATTTAAAATAAATAATAATAATAGAACCAGAGATTACTCTACTAATTCTTTATTTAAGATACCATACAAAACGTATTACATCAAGGTATTTAACTACTTTAGCAGAAAAAAAGATGGCATGGTAGCGTTTTATCAATTTGAATTATTTTCTTCTTCTTTCAATAACATGAATTGGTGTTCCTTCAAAATCAAACGATGTTCTAATTTGATTTTCTAAGAAACGTTCATATGAAAAATGCATCAAATCAGTATCATTAACAAATACAACGAATGTAGGTGGTTGTATTGCTACTTGTGTTGCATAGTAAATTCTTAAACGTTTTCCATTATCAGTTGGCGTTGGATTATGGGCTACTGCATCCATAATGACATCATTTAATACTGAAGATGTAATACGACGACTATGATTTTCATTTACGCGTTTAATTAATTCGGGTATCTTAGATAATCGTTGCTGTGTAATTGCAGACACAAAAATAATAGGAGCATAACTAAGATATGCAAATTCTTGACGTATATTAGCCTCAAAATCAGATAATGAATGATTATCTTTTTCAAGAGTATCCCATTTATTTACGACGATAATGATACCACGTCCTGCTTCATGGGCATACCCTGCAACTCTCTTATCTTGTTCCCGAATACCTTCTTCAGCATTTAACACAACTAAAACAACATCTGAACGATCAATAGCACGCATGGCACGTAGTACAGAATACTTTTCAGTATTTTCATATACTTTTCCGCGTTTTCTAATACCAGCTGTATCAATCATTGAGAACATATCGCCCTCTTCAGTATCAAAAGCTGTATCAATTGCATCACGTGTAGTCCCTTCAATAGGTGAAACAATAACACGATTTTCACCCAGGATTGCATTCACCAATGAAGACTTACCCACGTTAGGACGACCAATCAAACTAAACTTAATTCGACTGTCATCTTCATCAGGAATATTTTCAGGGAATTTCTTTGTAATCTCATCCAATAAGTCACCAACCCCAAGGCCATGACTACCAGAAACTGGAAATGGTTCTCCAAATCCTAATGAATAGAAATCAAAAATATCTTGTCTAGACTCGGGATTATCAACTTTATTAACCGCTAAAATAACTGGCTTATCAGAACGATATAAAATTTTAGCCACTTTCTCATCAGCATCCGTTACGCCTTCTTTTACACTTACAAGAAAAACAATAACATCAGCTTCATCGATTGCGATTTGTGCTTGTTCAGTGATTTGCGTCAAAAAGGGTTCATCACCGATATCGATACCACCAGTATCAATCAAGCTAAATTTTTGCGCTAACCACTCACTATGAGCATAAATACGATCTCGTGTAACACCAGGAGTATCCTCAACAATTGAAATTCTTTCCCCGGCTATTCTATTAAAAACTGTGGACTTTCCAACATTAGGACGTCCAACAATTGCTACAACAGGATTTGCCATAGATAGTACCTCACTCTCTAAATATCTTTTGTAATAAATAATAAAAACGACTGAACTACAGTTCAGTCGTTACTTAAAAATAATATTTTAATTATTTGTTAGTATCTGCATCTTCTAATGCTTTACCTAAAATATCACCAAGTGTGAAACCAGTACTTTCTTCTGGCATACCACTCATTGTTGATTTAGGAGCTTTAGCTTTTGGTGCAGCTTTTTTAACTGTTTTTTTCTTTTCAGGTTTTTCTTCTGTTGCTGGTTTTTCTTCGAGAGCTTTAATTGATAAAGCTAAACGATGTTCTGCTGGATGTACTTCAAGTACTTTAACTTGAACAGCTTGGCCAGTTTTTAAAACTTCGCCTGGTGTAGCAATATGTGTGTAAGAAATTTGTGAAATATGAACTAATCCTTCAATTCCAGGCATAACTTCAACAAATGCACCAAATGTCGTTAAACGTTTAACAGTACCATCTAAGACGTCATCTACATGGATATCATTTTCAACATTATCCCATGGTTGAGGTAATGTTTGTTTGATTGATAATGAAATACGATTCTTATCTAAATCGATTGCCAATACTTTAACTTTAACTTCTTCACCAACTGATAAGACATCTTCTGCCTTAGAAATACGGTTGTAAGAAATTTCTGAAATATGAACAAGTCCATCAATACCACCAAGATCAACAAATGCACCGAAGTTAGTTAAACGGGCAACTGTTCCTGTTACAACTTCACCAACTGTTAAAGTTTTAAGAGTTTCTACTTTTTGAGCATCTCTTTGAGCTTTAACAATTGCTTTATGTGATAAGATTAATCTATTTTCAGTTGGGTCAATTTCAATAATTTTGAAATCTAATGTTTGATGGTTATATTTTGATAAATCTTCAACAAAACGATCATCAATCATTGAAGCGGGTACGAATCCACGCACACCAGCATCAGCAACTAATCCACCTTTAACAACTTGTGTTACTGTAGCTTCGATTGTAGCATCATCATCAGCTAATTTTTGTAAGTCATTCCAAACTTCACGTTCAGCAATTCTTCTTTGTGATAGTAAGTAACTACCACCTTCTTTATCGCCACCGATACTTGAAATAACAACTAAATCCATAACGTCACCAATTTTGACAACGTCTTCTGTTTCTTCACCAGCTTTAAGTGCTAGTTCTTTAGCTGGTACAACACCTTCAACACCGGCGCCTTCAATACCAACAATGACTTGTTTAGCATCATCGATAGCTAAAACTTCACCTTTTATAACAGAACCAACCTTAACTTCACTTACACTATTTAATGCTTCTAGTAAATCATTATTTTCTTCAATATTACTCATGGACAATGTCCTCCTTAGCGAATAAACTCTATTTATTATTTTAGCTGAAATGAAGAGTAATTACTAGTGCTAATACTCATTTTTCACATTTTATTTTATTATTTGTTAATTATATCCATAATTTTCTGTACGACCCCATCAATATTCATTGAAGTCGTATCTACAAGTATAGCATCTTTTGCCTGAATAAGCGGAGAAATTTCACGTGTAGAATCTTTTCGATCTCGTTCGGCAATTTCAAACTCTAAAACATCAAGTGTTGTATTAATACCCTTAATTTGATTTTCCTTAAATCGGCGAAGAGCACGTTCTTTAACACTCGCAACTAAGAATATTTTAACTTCAGCATTTGGTAATACTGTCGTTCCGATATCACGACCATCCATAACAATTGATCCATCTTCGGCAATTTCTTGTTGTCTTTTAACTAATTCCTTGCGTACACCTTCTTGAGCAGCAACCGTTGAAACATTATTAGTTACCTCAGGTTGCCTAATTGCTTGTGTTATGTCTATATTGTTTATATAGACTAATTGTTCTGGATTTGCTGGTTTAAAAGAAATTATTGTATCTTTTAATAGACTAACTAACTTATCATCATTATCCAGCGCAACATTCTTTGCCATTGCTTCAAAAGTAATTGCTCGATACATTGCCCCAGTGTCGCAATAAACATAATTTAATTTTTTAGCAACTAATTTAGCGACAGTGCTTTTTCCTGCGGATGCCGGTCCGTCAATTGCAATTTGGATATTATTTTTCATCAAGTAATTCCTCCATAAAAATGGGATTGATTAGATATCAATCCCATATGTATATTATTTAACTCTTATTTTTTGTCCTGCACTAATAGAAGTAGTCAACCCTGGATTCATTTGTAGAAGTTGTTCTGTAGTTAACCCATTGTTTGCTGCAACACGATATATGCCTTGTCCTGCTTCGACAGTTACATATGACTTTGAAGATGCACTTGATGAACTATCAGAGCTGGTTGATTCACTAGACGCTGAGCTAGAGCTTGAATTAGTGCTAGAACTAGCTTTCTCTTTTGATTCAGAGCTAGCTTTTTCTTTTGATGCTTTTTCTTTCGATTCAGAACTAGCTTTTTCTTTTGATTCAGAGCTTTTCTTAGCACTTGAGCTAGAACTATCAGAATCATCAGTTTTGGTAACTATTTTTTTACTTACTGAACTCTCGCTTGTGGTTCTATCTTCTGGTTGGTATACTTTGTTACTTTCAACAATATAAAAAGCAATCGTTCCAATAATAATAGCTACAAAAACAACTAATAACCCCGTAGTTAATAATGAACTATTTTTACTTTTACGTCTATTCGCTGATCGAGAATAATTTCCATTATCGTCTCTATCGTCTTCGAATGATTTTTCCCAAGGCTTTTTTTCTGAATTATCTTTTTTATCACTCATTTTTCAATCCTCCTAAAAACAATTATCATTATTTTACCATAATAATCCAAATTATTCTCAAGATAATTTAAACAATCTTGAAATAATATTATCTGTTGATTGAATTAACTGCTTGTCATCATTTTTGATTATCTTTTTTTCTAATCCAATCTTTTGAAGTACATCCACATTAAATAACGCTGAGCAACAGAATTCATCATGTTCTATTAATTTCGATTCTCCAAAATGGTTTAAAATTTGTTGCTTTCGACAATTACTTGAATTAACAAACATTATCATATTTTGTAATCCAGTTTCTTTTTCAATTTTCCTTTGTCTAAAAAGGAACTGCACCTCTTCAACTGAGCTTTGTTTCTCATAGTAATAATCTAACAGTTTACCTTTTTCTTCTCCAAGACCAACTAATTCCTTATGTTTTTTAAAATACATCCTAATAAAATCATCATCTGGAATGGTTAAATCAATTAAGTTTCTTTGTAGAAACACATCATTTTCTTGAGAAAAAACAATTGCGATACTCTGCTGGCCATCTCGTCCAGATCGGCCAAATTCTTGTACGTAGCTTTCAAAATCAGCGGGCATATGATAATGGATAACGTATCTAATATCTTTCTTATTAATACCCATACCAAAAGCGCTTGTTGCACATATAACATCTATTTGATTTTCCATAAATTGTCTTTGTACCGTATACCTTGCCATATCATTCAAGTCAGCATGGTACGGTTCAGACCTTAATCCAGTGTTATTATTTATTAAATCTGAGACCTCATTTGCCTTTTTCTTGCTCGAGAAATAAACGATTCCAACACCCTTGATTTTATTCAATAAATTTAATAATTGCTTATTTTTATCAGATTCATCATGCACTTTTAAGACACTTAAAAAAATATTACTTCTATTAACCGATTTAATGATTTTATGAAAATCTCGACCTTCTGTTTTTAATTGTGTCATAATATCATTCTGAATATTTAGTGCAGCTGTGGCTGTCAACGCCAAAACGCAAGGTGTACCAAGTTTCACAATTGCATTATTCAAATCCAAATAATCAGGCCTAAAATCTGGTCCCCAAGTGGAGATACAATGTGCCTCATCTACAACAAATAGTGATACATCTATTTGTTTAAGGGCATTTATCACTTCAAATTGACTTAGCATTTCAGGAGATAAATAAACAAATTTATAAGATTGTATATTTTTTAACACATATTTTTTTTCAGAATAACTCAATATTGATGTTAATCCAATAGCTGTCCCATTACCACGAAAATTAAATTGACTAACTTGATCTTGAATTAAAGATAACAACGGTGAAACGATAACTGTCGTACCATTCATAAGATAGCCAGCTAACTGATAACACAATGATTTCCCAGTCCCTGTAGGTAGTACTGATAACGTGTCTTGACCAGATAAGATAGTTTCTATGGTTTCTTCTTGGCCTATCATAAATGAATCGAATCCAAAGTATTCCATCAATTTTTCTTTTAAATTAATTTTGGACATCTATTTTACTCCTATAAATTTGATACAAACGATAATCGAAAAAATTTATATCAGGTTTCTTATTTTGTATTATTTTAAAAGGTACTTGATCAATATCTCTCCCCATAATTTCAGATAAATCATTAACTATTTTTTTTGTTAAAAAAGTATCAAATGGAAATTTTTCACTAATCATTGCTAATTCAAGTAAATGTTCAAAAATTGTACTAGTCTTCAATCCTCTACTTTTAGCCACATCATTAACAGATAGGCCCATAGTAATTAATCTCATCGTTTCCTTTGCACTTTCAGAAATAATTCCTGTTTTTAGAATTGACTGAACTAATTCTTTGAACACACTTTGTTTTTGCTCCTCAATCCAACTAGCAAAAAAATTTATTGTATCTCTGTATATTAATTGAATCTCCATTTCTGATAGATTCAACTCATTTGCTAACTGTTTATTGGTCAATCCATTAAGATTATGACCAATTAATTTGTTCATAAATATTAAACTAGAATTTGTATCAATTTTTTGCACGAACAATCGTAATTCTAAATTAACTTGTTTTGTTAGTATTGTTTTGTCATTATTAGAAATCCATTTTTTGATATTAAATTTAGTTAATTCGGATGTTACGACAGGATAATAATGACGATTAACAAAGCTAAGTTCAGATACAACTTGTATAGCTAAAATACAAGTTTCTGACCATTCATTAAATTTATATTGATTTATTAATTTAGGGTGCTTAATTTGATATAAATCGCTTTTCGCTTTTTTTTGTCGAATTAAACCATTTTGCGTTAACCGAACTTGCCCATTAGATTCAGTGAGTAATTTATTTTGTTTCAACTTAGAAAGTATTTTTTGATATATTTCATTTGTAAATTGAGGATCAATACTAAAATAATCTAGCAAATCATAACGCATTCCCCAATATATATTGGAAACAGTATTCCGACCTGTAATAATGCTAAATATTACATTAGGTCGCCGATATTCGACATTAAACATTTGTAAGAGATAATCTTCAACCATAAAATACCATCCTTATAAAATAAAATGAGGAAGAATCACTTAAGAATTCTCCCTCATTAATTATACTATAGTTGTTTATATTTTTTATTATTTAACTGAACCCAACCATACATTCTCTGATATAAAAGACTAAATAACCCAACGACCAGAATTCCTTTTATAATATTAAAAGGAACAATACCAACAATAACGTACTTGGATACTGACATTCCGATATTCATACCGATAACATTCAAGTACACTGGTAGAATTACAAAATAATTTGCAATAGATAATACAGCAGTTAGTACAAAGGTACTCACTAAAACTGCCAAAATACTCTTTCCAAGTGTTGGCTTAAGGTTTCCTTTACCTTTGAGAAGATAATATGCTGGAAATGATACCGCCATTGATGCTAAGAAATTACTTCCAACACCTATCAAGCTGGCAATATCTGTTCCAGTTGAAACTAGATACAGCAATGAACGAACGACGGCAACCATCACACCGCTCATTGGTCCCAAAATAAAAAATCCAATTAAAATTGGTAAATCACTAAAATCAATTTTTAAATACGGAAAAATTACTGGGAAAGATAAAAACATTAATACGTATGAGATTGCAGCTAAGAACGCTGTAATCACAACTTTATAAACTGGTGACCGATTCATACTAGAAAACCTCCTGGAAGGCCATCTTCAATGAAGAACCTTTCAAGTAAATAAAAATGAACGCCATTAATCACTAAAGATTAACAGAGTTCATTTGAAATTACTTACTCAAATAAGCCCTATCTTCTTTATCCAGACTTTAACTGTCGGTACTGGAATTACACCAGTCCAGCCACATATACAATGTGGGTCGCGGACTATAACCGCCGGTCGGGAATTACACCCTGCCCCTGAAGACGAACCAAATATTTTATTACGCTACAAAATATAACATAGGATAAAATAAGTTACAATTATTTACGCTCGGCGATACTTTTCAATGCATGAACTTCTTCTTCAGATAACTCACGGTATTGACTCGAAGTTAATCCATATAAATCTAAGAATCCATAAGTTTCACGTTTTAATTTTTCCACTGGATGTCCGACCTCTGCCAACATATTTTTAACTTGATGATTTCGGCCTTCATGAATTGTTAATGAAACAATTGCTTTTTGCTTATTTTTATCTGCTGAAATAATTTTTGAATGAGCAGGAGCCGTTTTCTTACCATCAATTACAATTCCTTGACGTAACGTTTTTAAATCATCATTAGATGGAATACCATTCACTTTAGCGACGTAAGTTTTGTCAATCTTATACTTTGGATGAGTCATTTTGTTGGCTAACTCACCATCATTTGTCATTAATAATAATCCAGAAGTATCATAATCTAATCGACCGACTGGATAAATTCTTTCCCTTACACCTGGAAAATAATCCGTAACAACCTTACGATCTTTATTATCCTTAACAGCCGAAATAACTCCTCTTGGTTTGTAGAATAAATAATAGACTAATGGTTCTTCATTTAAACGAATACCATCAACTTCAATTTTATCTTCACTTGTGACCTTAATACCCAACTCACTTGCAACCTTACCATTCACCTTAACATGACCTTCTGAAATCATTTTTTCGGATTGTCTTCGTGACGCAACACCTGATTGCGCCATAACTTTTTGTAATCTTTCTGCCTCTGCCATATTATTCCTCATTTTCTTGTAATTTTTCGTTAAAATTATTTAAAAAAAGTTTACCTATTTCTCCATCAAAATCTTGATTTTCACTAATCACTGGAAGTTCTTTTAGTTCAGTTAATCCAAAATAATTTAAAAATTGCGTCGTTGTTACATATATAATAGGTCTTCCTGGTACATCAAGACGTCCATTTTCACGAATTAGATCTAAAGCAATCAATTTTTGCAGTGATCCTGAACTTTGAACTCCTCGGATATCATCAATTACAAGTCGTGTCACTGGTTGTTTATAAGCAATGATAGCTAGCGTTTCCAGTGCTGCATTAGAAAGTCTTCTTGAATTAGGATTTTCAAAATAATCTTTAATTAAATCTGCTAATTTCTCTTTTGTTACTAATTGATAACAATCATTATATTGAATTAGCTCCAAGCTAGAATTTATATCATTTTTATACTTTAATGATAATTTTTCAAGTTGTTCTTTAACTGCTGATTTCAATAATCCAGTTAATCTAGATAATTCTGCTAGAGATATTCCTTGATCCCCACTCACAAATAAAAGTCCTTCAATATTTGCTAAATGACTCACCTTCGTACCTCCTTAATACAATAATCTATGGTTCAATTTTTAAAATCTGAATCATTTCATGGCTATTTGCTTGTTTCAATTTAATTTGGTTTAATTTTGAAAGTTCTAATATTGCCAGAAAAGTAACAACAATTTCATCAACCGTTGTTGTTATTTCAAAAAAATCACTAAATATTAAACTCTTATTTGAATTTAGAATGATTTTTTTTATTTCTGATATTTTATCAGAGAGTGATGCTAGTTGCACATTAATTTTTTTCTCAATTGGTTGATGATTTATTTGCTTTATTAAAACTCTTTTAAAAGCATTCTCAAGTGTTTCTAAATCCAGGCCAGGTATATCAAGTTGAGGTTTATCAAATCTATTTTTAGGAATACTACTTTGTTCCTTAGAAAAATAATTCGCACGTTTATTTTCCCTGACGCTCAACTCTCCAGCCGCCTCTTTAAAAATTTGATATTCAATTAATTGTTCGACTAGACTTGCCCTTGGATCAGTTTGAGTTTCCTCTACATTGGAAAATTCTGCCGGTAATAACATTTGACTCTTAATTTTCATCAACGTTGAAGCCATCACTAAATATTGACCAATCACATCTAATGACATATTCGTAGTATCTTTAATAATAGTTAAATATTGCTCTGTTATTTCTGAAATTTGAATATCATAAATATCCATCTCAGAATCTTTGATTAAATGCAGTAACAAATCAAGTGGTCCTTCAAAAGAGGTTAATTTTAATGTTACCTGACTAATAGATTTAAATTTTTGACTCATTTTTTTGCATTTCCCATTTTTCAATTAATTTTGTAGTATCAATTGTACCCATGATTTTTTTATCAGGATATAGCGATAATACAGCGTTCAGAATCAAAAAACTAACTTTTTTATGTCTTTCATCTGGACTCAATGATATTGCCCGAACTACGACAACGTTGCCATCATTTTCAATACCAACTATACCAGTAAAATTACCTGCCTCATTTTTCCAAAGATACAAATCTCGATTTTCTGTATCTTGATAACCTTTAATTGCTAAATTAATTCTAGTAACATCCTTCAAGTCAGGTATAAATGACAACAAGCCCATCGCAATTTTTTCATAATCATTCTTATACTTAATAAGCATTATTGTTCTCCTCTACACGCACGGCATTCATGAGACAATTCATATATTTAAAAATAACTAATATACTTGTTTGTTACCGATATATTAATTTAACGTTGAACTAATAAATTATATTTTCAAATAATTTTATTTATTATCTCTTACCTACTAAAATAGTTTTCTATTAATCATCTGTTTCGTTAATTAATTCATCATTATTAGTTTCAAATTCCTCAGGCATTTTTATTAAAATAAGATTACCATCTTCTTGTTTAACATAACGCTCTTTTAGCAGATGTCCAACAGCTCTCTTAAATTGACCTTTGCTGATACCAAAATATTCTTTAATGTCTTCTGGATTACTTTTATCAGTAAAAGGTAATGTTTTTTCATCATTATGACTTAATGCAGCAATCAACATTGCTGCATCATCACTAATTGCTTCATAGGCACGTGGTTTGATAGATAGATTAATTGTACCGTCAGTTCTAATTCCAATTACACGTCCTTCTAATACTTGACCTAATCTAGGTTCATTAAATCTTTCAGATGGATGGATAAATCCAAGATAATCATCATCAGTAATTACAAAAGTTCCAATCATTTTTAAGCGAATAACTGTAAATTTCATATTTTTATTTTTTAATGAGTCATCAGGTTTCTTAGCAATTGATCGAAACATTTCTTCGTCCGCAACATCACCCCAAATACGATCTTTGGCATCAATTTTAAGTCCAACCATTAATCGATCACCAGCTTTTGGCCAAAGTGATTTCATTTCTGGTAAATCATCTAGTGAAACTGCTACATCTTTGTCTGGTAAACCAATGTCAACGAAGACACCTAAATCTCTTCTAACTTTTACAACGTCTCCGAATGCATATTGATCAATGCCAGCTCTAGGAATTATTGTTGATAAACTCAAATCATGATCTTCGTTCTCATACACAAAGCCTGTAACCATCGAACCGTTCGCTAATTGACTGTTTTTTTCATCTTTCAATAAATGCATTGTTATACTATCTTTTTGTACTAAAAATTCTGTATCATTCTCATCAGTTACCATTGCGGTAACAACTTGTCCCATTATTGAACTCATTTATTTCTCCCATTCAAAAAAATATTATTTTATATTTCTTTATTCATATTTTAAAATTACATACTCACATTTTACCTGATATTAGGCTTAATAGCCAATTGAATAGAAATATTGTGTAATAAAAAAGGGGCTGTGACATAAGTCTCTTCAATATGATATTAAACAAGTCTCCCGAAATCTTTTTTGATTTCGGGAGACTTGTTTCTTTTTACTACTTTTTAATATATTATCTAATTAGAAAAATAAAAAGGAACACTGGCCTTCGACCCCCAATGCTCCTTAATTTAATCCTCGAAAGGACTTAAAAATGCAAAATTATTATAACATAAATCAGACTTGTTTAGCCATCTCAACTGACTATATACCAGAAAAGAATAACACTGCGTGTTATATCAATACGCTAATCGAAAAATTAGAAATAAAAGAACCTTATCTTTTTGGTCGCCCCCGTGAATATAATCTTTCAGCTTTATTGAAGTTATATCTTTTTGCTATAACTCGAGGTGTTTTTAGTAGTCGTCGGGTCGCCTTACTAGCACAAGAAAATTTATCGGCACGTTGGTTAACACAAGAGCAAATGCCATCTTACCGAACTATTGTCCGATTTAGAACGTCGAATGAATTAACTGATTTAATTGATCGCAGTTTAGATACCTTAGTCGAATATTTACGACAACAAAATATGATTAGTGATGCCATCTTTATTGATGGTACTAAGGTTTTGGCTAATGCTAATAAATATAGTTTTATTTGGAAAAAGAATACAATACGTTTTGATCAAATGAATCGCGAAGCGATTTTAGAGCTACTAGTTGAATTAAAAACAGCGCATGCTGCTTGTAAAGTCCCAGAAGGCTCCAATCTAACACTAGAAATGATTGAAGAAGTTATCGATCGACTTGATCAGAAATTAGTAGCATTAGACCAGGAAGTTTCAAGAACTAAGAAGATAAGTCCCAATCCAGCTAAAAGAATTCGAAGAACCCTAAAATCTAAGAAGAATCAATTAACTAAACGCCAACATAAATTAAGTGAACATGAAGCACAAATGAAAATATACGGTACTCGAAATAGCTATTCTAAAACTGATCATGATGCAACTTTTATGCGTATTAAAGAAGATCCAATGTTAAATGGTCAACTTAAGCCAGCTTATAACTTACAAATTGCGACCAGTAACCAATTTATTTTGGGCTACCAATTATTTCAAAATCCAACAGATACTAGAACACTTCAACCGTTTCTTAAAACGTTAAGTACTCATAATAAATTAGATAAATACATTGTTGCCGATGCCGGATATGGATCAGAATCAAACTATCGTTTCATTGAAGATGAATTACCAAATCAAACTGCTATAATTCCTTACGGTACCATGATTAGAGAACAAAGCAAAAAATGGCGAACTGATGATAGAAAAGTTATGAACTGGGATTATCATGAAAATAATGATTACTATATTGATCCGCACGGCGTGCGATTTAACTTTAAAGCGTATCGGAAAAGAACCGATAAATATGGAATAGTTCGTGAATTTAAAGAATATCAAGCAGAGTTACTAGATGAGAATCAGATAATTATTCCTGCGGCTAAAACACTTAGAGGTGCACGTCGTAAGATTCAAGTTAACGGATCTTGGGAATATTTTAAGGCACAACAATGTGAACGACTTTCTGAACCAGAAACGGGTCAAATTTACGCGCACCGTAAAATTGATGTAGAATCCGTTTTTGGTCGAATGAAGGCCTCTTTGCCGTTCAATCAATTTCTATTGCGAGGGATTGAGAAGGTTAAAAAGGAAGCAGGTTTGATAGTAATGGCATTAAATATCCAAAAATTAGCCAGTTTAGGAGGTAAATAATACTTCTGTTTTCTATATTTTTTTAAATAAAAAGAAATAAGGCTCCAGAAATCAAAAAATGATTTCCGGAGCCTTATTTTGAACTTTATTGAAGGGACTTATGTCACAGCCCCTTTTCCAATTTTAAAATATTCAAGTAAGGATTGATACAACCTGATCAATATTATCTTAATTAGTCAATTATATTCATGATTAACCCAATAACATTTTTCGTCACCAATGTCTTACCGATATACTAACTTAGGTTCATCATGTACTTGAACCTTAATATAATTAGTCTACTAATTGAACTTTCAAACTGTTTGTTGTTCCTTTTTCACCAACTGGAAGACCAGCAGTGATTAAGATAAGGTCACCTTTTTTAGCGAAACCTAATTCTTTAGCTTTTTCAGTTGCTAAACTAAACAATGCATCTGTTGATGCTGGTTTTTCAGCAATGATTGGGTGAACACCCCAGTTAACTGATAAACCATGACGAGTTTGTTCGTCAAAAGTAATAGCTAAAATATCTGAGTCAGGACGGTATTTAGAAATCATACGTGCTGTTTGACCAGATTTTGTAGCAGCGATGATAGTTTTAATACCTAAGCTATCAGCTGTTTCAGCAACAGCACGACCAATAGTTTCAGTAACATCATTTTTGTCAAATTCATTTAATGCAAATGAGCTATGTGCACGCAATGCATTTTCAGATTTTTCATCAATACGAGCCATTGTTGCAACTGATTCTACAGGGTAGTCACCATTAGCACTTTCACCTGAAAGCATTGTTGCATCTGTTCCATCAAATACGGCATTAGCAACATCAGATGCTTCAGCACGTGTAGGACGTGGGTTTTCTTGCATTGAATCAAGCATTTGAGTAGCAGTAATAACTGGTTTGCCCAAAGCGTTACATTTTTTGATTAAGTCTTTTTGAACTAAAGGAACATTTTCAGCAGGAATTTCAACACCCATATCGCCACGGGCAATCATTAATCCTTCAGAAACTTCCATAATAGCATCAATATTATCGATACCTTCTTGTGATTCAATCTTAGGGAAGATTTGAACATGTTCCATTCCTTTTTCTTCAAGTAAAGCGCGGATATCTAAAACATCAGCTGGTTTACGTACAAAACTTGCAGCAATGAAATCAATGTTTTGATCTAAACCAAAACGAATATCGTCTGAATCTTTTTCAGTAATACCAGGTAAGTTAATTGATACACCAGGAGCGTTAACACCTTTACGTGAACCTAAACGACCAGAATTCATAACAGTTGTTACTAATTCGTTAGCAGCTGTATCAATTTCATCAATTCTCATATCGATAAGACCATCATCAAACAATACGTGGCCTCCAACATGAACATCTTCAATTAAACCTGGGTAAGTAACAGCAATCTTTTCTTTTGTTCCTTCAAGTGAATCATCCATTGAAATACGAACAATATCATTAATTTCAAAGTTGATTTTACCTTCTTTTTGAACAGTAGTACGGATTTCTGCACCTTTAGTATCAAGCATGATACCAACCATTTTACCAGTAATTTTTTCTGCTTCATGAACTAATGTCATACGACCTAAATGTTCTTCATGGTCACCATGAGAAAAGTTGAAACGGAAAACATTAGCACCGGCTTCGATTAATTTAACAATTGTATCAAGATCTGAACTGGCTGGACCAAGTGTACTTACGATTTTAGTTTTTTTCATTAGATTATGATCTCCTCTTAGTTTACTTATTATTTATAAATAACAATAACAGTATTATATTATTTTGGTGTTGAAAGTCGTGTATTTAAGTCTAAAAGACTCAAATCTGTATGATGTTTATGTTCTTCAAGCGTTGCAACAATATCTTCAGCAACTAATTTGTTGTCTTTAATACCAATTGCTAATCCGCCTTTACCTTCCATAAGAAGTTGAACAGCATAATCACCAAAACGACTTGCTAAGACACGATCTTTGGCAGTTGGTACGCCACCACGTTGTGTATGGCCTAAAATAGTCACACGTGTTTCAAAATTACCATATGTGTCTAATTCAGCAGCAAATTCACTAGCTCCCATAACACCTTCAGCTAATACGATAATTCCTGAATCTTTACCATGTTCACGGTTACTGTTGAGCTTGTCTGCAATTTCTTGCATGTTATATCCTTTTTCAGGAATAACAATAACATCAGCACCACCAGCAATACCGGACCATAAAGCAATATCTCCAGCATTTCTACCCATTACTTCAACGATAAACGTACGTTGATGTGAACGAGCAGTATCGCGAATACGATCAATTGCATCAAGAGCTGTGTTAACAGCTGTATCAAATCCAACTGTGAAATCTGTATCAGGAATATCATTATCGATTGTTCCTGGAATACCAACAGCGTTAAATCCACGTTTTGTGAGTGCTAAAGCACCATGGTATGAACCATCCCCACCGATAACAACTAAAGCATCGATACCGAACTTTTTAAGTTGTTCGATACCTTTTAATTGTCCTTCAGCAGTTGCAAATTCAGGATAACGGGCTGAATATAACATTGTTCCACCGCGTTGAATAACATCATCAACGTCAGCATATTCAATTTTATGAATATCGCCAGCAACTAAACCAGCAAAACCATAATTAATACCGTATGCTTCTAATCCTTCACCAATTACACGACGTGCAACAGCACGAACTGAAGCGTTCATACCTGGCGCATCTCCACCACTTGTTAAAATACCAATGCGTTTCATTTCTTCACCTCAATAAGTAATTTAAGTACATATTTCACTCACTATATTAACACTTTTCAGAAAAGTTGTCTTGTTAAATGTGAAAATATTTTCAGTATTTTCAAGAATAAATTACTTAATGACGACATTTTCAGAACCTAATATTTTTGTAAGCGCTGTATGTGTTTCTTTGTCGTTCCTTAACCAATAAGTTCTATCTAAACTAATTTTACGATTGTCTTTTTCATAGTACAAAATAACCGGTGTTTGACCTAACCTTATTTTCATGGTTTGCATTAATTTTTCTATTTTTTCATTTGTTGTTTCTTTAGTAATCTTCAAAAACCATTTTTTTTGAGTTATTCGTTTAAAATAATCATCTGCTAATTCTATTTTTTTAACAATAATTTGTAATCCTCTATTTGTTTCAACATCCCCCGAAACGACAACGACCTTATTTTTTTCAAGTAAAGATTCTTTCTGTCGAAATAAATCAGGAAATATTGTCAAATCAATCTCACTTGTTTCATCCGAACCATTTACAAAGGCCATTTGTTGACCCTTCTTTGTTCGAATAACTTTTACTCTCGTAAGATTAACTAAAATGGTTACATGTGTCTTATCAGATATTTCCGATATTTTTTTAAAATCGCTTTGATTTAGCTGTTTCCGATACTTCTCAACCGGATGTCCCGAAAGATACGCACCTAAATATTGTGATTCTTTTTCTAATCGAACCATTAATGGAAAGTTTGATTGTCTTGCTATCTTAGGTGTTAATAATTCAAATAAATTAGTATTATTTCCACTTAAATCAATACTACTAATTAATTCTGGTAGAGCACTAATCAACTCAGCACGATTATATTCAAATTGATCAAAACACCCAGAATATATTAAAGCTGAAATATTTTCCTCATTTAAATATTTTTTATCTATCCGATGCAGGAAGGATTGGAAATCTGTGAACAATTCTTTTTTCCGTAATGTAATGATATGTTCAATAAAGTCTTTTCTAAGTCCTTTAATACTATTTAATCCAAATAAAACAATATTTTGTCTTAAACTAAAACCTACCTCGCTCATATTAATATCAGGTAATTTAATTATTACATGATATTGCTTTGCTTCCACTAAGTATTCTTTTATTTTTTGCGGATTATTACCAACGGAATTTAAAATAGCTTCAAAAAATGCAGCTGGAAAATTAGCTTTAATATAGGCTAATTGAAAAGCAATTTTACTATAGGCAACGGCATGTGAACGATTAAATCCATAATTAGCAAACTGCTCAATATAACTATAAACTGTTTTAGCTACATCTTCTTGAATTCCATTATCATATGCCCCATTGATAAACTGAGTACGCATTTCATCAATAGTCTTTTTTTTCTTTTTACTCATTGCTCGGCGTAGTAAATCAGCTTCACCAAGTGTAAAATTACCCATCTTTGATGCGACCTGCATAACCTGCTCCTGATAAACTAATACACCATAGGTTGACTCAAGAATTTGTTTTAAACTATTGTCCGGAAATGTTATTTTTTCAAGATGATGTTTTCGTGCAATAAATGTATCTATATTTTCCATCGGACCCGGCCGATATAACGCATTTACAGCTGCGATATCTTCAAAAGATGTTGGTTGTAATTTTTTTAAAACATTTTTGATACCATTAGATTCAAATTGGAAAACACCGGATGTATCACCTAATCTAAAAAGAGCTAATGTTTTTTCATCTTCTAAATTAATGAATGCTGGATTGAAGTCTGCTTGATAATTCTTTTTAACCTGTGTTACAGCTTGATCTAAAATATTTAAATTACGTAGACCTAAAATATCGATTTTTAATAAACCAACATTTTCAACTATATCTTTAGAATACTGCGTTAAAAGAATATCCTCACTTCCATTTTGTAACGGAACCACTTCTCGTAAATCAATTTGGCTCAATACGACCCCTGCTGCATGCGTAGAGTAGTGTCTTGGAATCCCTTCGATATGCTGCGCAATTGTAAAAATATTTTTATTTTTGGAACTATCATTAACTAAATTACGTAATTTTTGTGATTGTGCTAGCGCCTCTGTCAACGTAATTTTCAAAACATTTGGAATTGAATCACTCCACCCTTTCATTTCAAAAGGTGATACACCAAATACTCGACCAACATCCCTCAAAGCCTGTTTTGCTGCCATTGTGCCAAATGTAATAATTTGAGCCATGTGATAATGTCCATATTTTTGATGTAAATAATTAAGGATTAGTCCACGTTTATCATCTGGAATATCTAAATCAATATCCGGCATCTGAACACGTTTTGAATTCAAAAAACGTTCAAACAATAAATTATATTTAATTGGATCAACATCCGTAATCGTTAAAACGTAGGCTGTGATCGATCCAGCAGATGACCCTCGTCCTGGGCCAGTTATAATATTTTGCGAATGAGCATAGTTCATAATATCCCAAACGATTAAAAAGTAATCTTCAAATCCCATTTGTTGAATAACGTTTAACTCAAGTTCTAATCTTTGTTTATATTCCTTAGGTACACCATTTGGAAACCGCTCATTTAATCCAGTATTACACATACTTCTCAAATAACTATGTGCTGTTTCATTATTAGGTAATGGATACTCAGGTAGTTTGGGTTGTGAGAATGTTAATTCCAGAGACGTTTCATCTGCTAAATTTTGGGTTTCTTGAATTGCATCTGCCATTAGCAATTCTTGATATTGCTCCGTTATCTCTTTTGGATTTCTTAATGCATATTCTCCCTGAATTTGTTCATCAACTTTATTAATTAAAATCGTTTCACCAGTACTAATTGCCTTTAACACATCAATATCAAACTGATTTTCAGCATCCAAATAAGCTACTTCATCTAGCGCAATTACACGAATATCAAAATTTTGAGCTAAAGATTTAATTGATTGTGCCGTAATTTTATCCATTAAGTGAGATAGGCCAACTCGAATATTTTCTGAACCTATTAAGCTTTGATATTTGGCTAATAATTCTTTTGCATCGGATATTTGACTTTGTTCAATTAAATAACTAAATTCACTTTTTTCACTAGGTGATAATATAAATAAACCGTCTAAATAGTTAGTTAAACTACTAAAGTTTAACTTATCATCATTTAAGGTCATTTTTAAGGTCGATAATTGCATTAAATTTTGATAACCTTGTTTATCTTTTGCAATAAAGGTCAATTCATATTCATGGTTTGTTTCGATTAAACCGGAGATATCTAACGTTAGTCCGATAATTGGCTTAATTTCAGCTTTTTGACAGGCATTATAAAAATCAATTGCACCATACAATGTATTATTATCTGTTAAGGCAATTGCTTTATAGCCTTTACTTTTAGCACTTTGAACAAGATCATTAATTTTAGTGGTGCTTTGTAATAAGCTGAATGAACTTTTAACTTTTAACGGAACAAACATTTTATCCCCCTTTTCACGTATCTATTAATGTTATTATACAAAACTTTTTAACAATACCCAATAGACACTAAAAAGCTTTTGCAAAAATAATTATTTGTGCTAAAATTAGCTTTGAATGTGAGGTGCTGTTCTATGATGAAACAATTAACAATTCTCTTTTGGGGCTTCATTTTTGGTGAAGTAATTGGTTATATCGTAAGCTCACTAACTGGTACATTGTTTGCACCAGTTTTGTTAATCGGTATTATTTTTGCAGTTACCGGCTTAATTGTCGTAAATTGCCTCTACGCCATTCTCAAAGATCCTAAATCAGATAAATAAAAAAAGATAAACTAATTAGTTTATCTTTTTTTTGGCTTTATAAGACTATAAGGAAAAATTTGAGAAAGAAAGGTCTCAATATGTCCTCTAGTTTAACTCATCCACACTATTTAATAATACCTATTTTGTTTCTTCAGATACTAATTTTATAATTTCTAGAACAACATCCGTTGCTTTTTCCATTGTTTCAACTGAAACAAATTCAAATCGCGCATGCATATTTTCTGCTCCAGCAAATATATTTGGTGTTGGTAATCCCATGAATGAGATTTTTGAACCATCTGTCCCACCACGTACTGGATAGATATCCGGTTTAATTGCTAAATTTTCCATAGCTTCTTTAGCAACAGTCACAACAGTCATATCCTTCTCGATTACTTCACGCATATTGTAATATTGATCTACCATATCAATTGTCACACGTTCAGAATCAAAATCAGCATTCATTTTATCAGCAATACCCATCATATACTTTTTGCGATCTTCGAATTTTTGGCGATCATGATCACGAATAATATATACCATTTTTGCTTCATCAACTGTACCTTCTACTGAAATTAAATGGTAAAAACCTTCGCGGCCTTCAGTTTTTTCAGGTACTTCATCTTGTGGTAATAATGAGTCAAATTGATTTGCTAACTTACTTGCATTAATTAAAACACCTTTAGCAGTTGCAGGATGAACTTCCTTACCTTGAATTGAAACGACTGCTTGAGCAGCATTAAATGTTTCATATTCTAATTCACCTAATGGTCCACCATCAACAGTGTAAGCTAAATCAGCTCCAAAATCGGCTACGTCAAATTTATCAGCACCTACCCCAATTTCCTCATCAGGTCCAATACCAACTTTAATGTCACCATGCTTAATTTCAGGATGTGCAACTAAATAAGCTACAGCAGTAATAATTTCAGCTACTCCCGATTTATCATCTGATCCTAATAGTGTTGAACCATCTGTTGTAATTAATGTATTGCCTTTATAATTTTTTAAATTTGGAAATTCTTTAATAGTTAGTTTAAATTTACCATCATCGTCAAGATTAATATCAGATTCGCCATCATAATTTTCAACGAATTGGGGGTTAACACCCTCTGCTGTAAATGCAGCTGTATCCATATGTGAAATAAAACCAACCGCTTTAACGTTTTTACCAGCTTCTAAATTACTTGGTAATGTTGCTAAAACATACCCACTTTTTTTAGAAATACGTGCATCCTTTAATCCAATTTGTAAAAGTTCTTCCTTTAATTCTTTCGCAAATTCAACTTGAGTTTGCGTTGAAGGAGTTACCCCTGAATTTTCATCAGAACGAGTTTCTACTTTAACATACTTAATAAAACGTGGAATTAATTCTTCATATTTTGTCATGATAGCGTATCTCCTAATCTATTATTTAATATCTCTAATCATACTCTAATTTTAAAATTAAATAAACTGAAATGGATCTGTATTAATATCTGATTCAATAATCTCAATTTGCCAATTATTTTCTAGATTCCATTCTCCAAATAACCGTTTCAATTGTGCTTTACAGATACTTTCAACATGATGGCCCGGATCAATAACTGACAACCCTTCTGCTAACATGTCATGAGCCGTGTGGTAGTAGACATCTCCTGTTACGTAAACATCCGCCTGCTGCTTAATTGCCTCATGATAAAATTTACCACCATCACCACCTAGAACTGCAACACGCTTAATTGATTGCGTCAAATCATTAGAAATCAGTCTTAATCCACTTATGTTAAATTGCTTCTTACAATATTCAGAAAATTCAATAACAGTCATAGGACTAGTTAAATTTCCGATTCGACCCATTCCATAATCTGAACTATTTGTATGCACTAACGGGATTGTTTCTTGTAATTTTAAACGACTCGCTAACCAATCATTCATCCCACCTGTAACATTGTCTAAATTAGTATGAGCTGCATACACTGTTATATTATGACTCAATAAATCGGCATACATTTTATTTTGAGGATTCGTAGTATCCAAATTTTTTGCCGGTCTAAATATTAATGGATGATGTGCGAAAATAAAATCTACATTTTTATTAATTGCTTCTTGGACAACTTCTGGACGAACATCTAAAGTTGTCATTACTTTAGTAACAGTATTATTAATATCACCTAATTGTAGGCCTACTGGATCACCAATTTCAGCCATACTTTTTGGAGCAAATACTTCGAATTGATTGACTAAATCAATAATTTTTGTCATCCCAGCATCTCCTCAATTTCTTTGATATCAACTTCTAATATCCTTTTTTTATCAATAGGAACTTTATTTGCTGCCTCAAAATTTTTTAAAACTTTACGCTTTTTTTCCATTTGCTTGTGCCATTTAGCTTTGAATACATCGCTTTGCTCAATTCTTAATTTAGGTCCATACTTTAAATCTAATATCGAGTAGCTCATTTTAGTGTTAACTTTCTCAGCAACAATAATTTCATAGACATGATGGTCGTCTTCGACAATATCTTCATCAATAATTTGATATGAATGATCCATTAACCATTCTCTTATTAATTTTTGTCCAACATTAGGTTGAATAATTAAACGACGGACACCCGTTAATTTTTCTAAATCGGCAGTAAATATATCCTTTATTAAAGGGCCACCCATTCCGGCAATTGTGATAGTATCAATATTATCGTCTAATTTAATTGCCTTTAACCCATTAGCTAATCTTGGCATTATCATGTGGTCTAATCGTTCTGTATTAATTTCTGTTACGGCATTTTCATAAGGCCCTTTAGCTACTTCTCCAGCAACAGCATATGAAATAATTTTATTAATAGCTAAATACGCAGGTAAGTAAGCATGATCCGATCCAATATCGGCCAATCGTGCATTTTTTGGTACAAATTTTGCAACTCGAACTAATCGATCTGATAAATGTCGTGCATCCATTTCTTGATCCTCTTCTTTCGTATCTTATCTTTTCTTATTATAACTAAAAAAGGACCATTATAAAACAGGTTTCGTTTTATAATGGTCCTTAAATTTTTTATTCTAAGAAATCTTTTAATTGTTTTGAACGAGATGGATGGCGTAGTTTACGTAATGCTTTAGCTTCAATTTGACGAATACGTTCACGTGTCACTCCAAACACTTTACCAACTTCTTCAAGTGTTCTTGTGCGACCATCATCAAGACCGAATCTTAAACGCAGAACATTTTCTTCACGATCTGTTAATGTATCAAGAACATTTTCTAGTTGCTCCTTCAAGAGTTCATAAGCCGCATGGTCAGCTGGACTAGTTGCATCTTGATCTTCAATAAAATCACCTAAATGTGAATCATCTTCTTCACCAATTGGTGTCTCTAATGAAACAGGTTCTTGAGCAATTTTTAAAATTTCACGAACTTTTTCGGCTGGCATAGCTGGCATATCCATTTCAGCACCAATTTCTTCAGGAATTGGTTCGCGAACAAGTTCTTGTAATAATTGGCGTTGAATTCTGATTAATTTATTAATTGTTTCAACCATATGAACTGGAATTCTAATTGTACGTGCTTGATCAGCAATAGCACGTGTAATTGCTTGTCTAATCCACCATGTCGCATATGTTGAGAATTTAAATCCTTTACGATAATCAAATTTCTCAACAGCCTTCATTAATCCCATGTTACCCTCTTGAATTAAATCAAGAAATTGCATTCCACGACCAACGTAACGTTTAGCAATTGAAACAACTAAACGTAAATTAGCTTCTGCCAATTTTTGTTTTGCTTCTTCGTCGCCTTCTTCAATTTTTAATGCTAAAGCAACTTCTTCTTCAGCTTTTAAAAGGTTAACACGACCAATTTCTTTCAAATACATTCTAACTGGGTCATTAATTTTTATTCCAGTTGGTGCTGATGTGTCTTTTAAAGCTTTCTTTGTAACTTTTTCAGCTGCTTTTAAACTATGTTCACTTGGGTTTCCCTCTTCATCAACAACAGCAATACCAGCATCTGCGACTTTTTGAAGTAATTTATCCATACGATCAGCATCTAAATGGAATGGTGTTGCTAGTTCATCTGTTAAATTATCATACTTAATTTCTTTTTTTACTTTATATTCCTTGATCAACTTCGTTTGTGCTTTTTTAAAGCCTTTTTCGTCAAATTCTGATTCTTCAACTTTTTCTACTTTTTTTACCATTAATAATTCCTCCCTTAGATGGATGTTCGTGGTACTTGTTGTTTTTGATATAATGCAATTAACTTAACTGATAATTCATTGGTTAGTTCTGTATTGCCAAGACGATTTGCTTCCATAAGATCTGATCGAACTTGATTAATTGATTGTTCCATCGGCGAATCATTCATAATGACGGACACACAATCATCAAATTCATCCTCTGAAGACTCTTCTGCAACTGTCATCAGCTCTATTTGCATTAAAAATCTCTTTGAAGACTCTTCTGGCAAGTAATCTAAAAAACTAGCAATTTCATATTGCTCATGTAATTCTAAATAGCCTTCAGCTAACGTATATATTAACTGATAACTATCATGAACAAAACTAAAATCATCAATTGATCGAATTTTCAGCCAAGCTGTATGATCATGTAATATACGATAAAGCAATAATCTTTCAGCTCTTTCAACACGATCAATTTTTTCATCGCTCATGACCTCTGAGCGATTTTCTACAGGTGGTTCATCTGTTCGAACCCTTGGAACTTGATTAACTTGTTGCACTACTTTTGGTTGAACGGCAACTAAATCAATTAACTGTTGTCTTAGAATTCCTTTATCAATTTTAAATTCATCTGCCAACTGATTAATATAAATATCTTGCTCAAACGGCGTTTTAATTGTAGTTAAAACTTGTAGTACTTGATCAATATAATCAATTTGCTCACTTTCATTTTTTAAGTTTTTATTTCGTTTCAAAAAATTCATTTTGAATGAAATAACCGTCTCTCGAGCAGAGTGAGCTAACTCCAGAAACGCTTCTTTACCATTTTTTTTAACAAACTCATCAGGATCCATACCGTTAGGAATGGCTAGCACGCCAACTTTCATTTTTGTCTGATTCGCTAGCAGGTTCAAAGCACGATTTGTTGCATTTTGCCCGGGTTCATCCCCATCATAACAAATATTTAATTGTGATGTTGAACGTTCTAACAAATAAATTTGTTCATTTGTTAAACTTGTTCCCATAGAGGCGACACCATTTTTAACTCCAGAGCGGTATGCTGCTAAAACATCCATAAATCCTTCGAACAAAATAACATTTCCTTCTGTCCGAATTTCTTTTTTTGCCAAATCGTAATTAAATAGAATCTCTCTTTTATTAAAAATAGGCGTTTCAGGACTGTTTAAATATTTAGGTAATTCTTTATTTTTTTCAAGCAGACGACCTGAAAAGGCAACAACTTGACCATTTTGATTTCTAATCGGAAACATCACTCGATCAATAAATCGTTCACGCAAATCACCTGTTTGATTTTCAATAAATAGTCCAGACTGCCTTAATAATTGATAGTCTACTTTCTTTTCCTTAAAAAAATCTTGTAAGACCGATTTCCCAGGCGCAAATCCAATTTGGAAAGTTTTGATAATTTCATCCGTTATACCACGATTATGCAGGTAATCTAATGCCTTTTGACCCATTTCTGTATTCATTAAAATGTGTTGATATAATTTAGCACCGTCATCATGAATTTGCTTTAACTGACGATTTTCAGTTGATTCTTGTGTCCTTGCTGACTGAGATTCAGAATATTTACTATCGATATCCATTCCTGAAAATTCTGCAACTTTATTGACAGATTCTGGAAAGCTAAGTCCCTCTAGCTCAATTAAGAACTTAAAAACATTCCCACCTCTTCCACAGCTAAAACAGTGAAAAATTTGTTTCTCTTCGCTTACAGAAAATGAAGGCGTTTTTTCTTCATGAAATGGACATAAACCCATAAAATTACTACCAGATTTTTTTAATCCGACATACTGACTAATGATATCAGTAATATTCACACTAGTTCGCACCTGTTCAATTACGTTTTCGGGTATTCTCATTCCAACTACTCACCTCCAAAACTAACGATACGAAGTTACCTATATTTTGAGTACCCATAATAATAGCATTTATTTGACATAAATACAATTATTAGCTTCAAGTAATAGACACTTTTGTCAAATATGACTATTCTGATTCTATTACCAAACAAAAAAGGAATTTATCTTCACAGATAAATTCTCATTTTTATATTACTTAATATTTAATTTACTTAAATTACCTAATTTTGAACTCATCTTAGCAATTAAACTCAATTGATTTAAGCGATTATTTTTAATTTTTGTATCATCAACCATAACCATTGTCTGGTCAAAATAATTTTCAATTAGCGGACGAATCTCGCTTAATGTAGTATATAACTTCTCTGACGTTAAATCTGCCAACTGACTTTGGATTATTTCAACTCGTTCAAATAAATCTTTTTCAGCAGTATTATCTAATAATACTTGTTCAACAACTAGATTAGTTGCCTCATTTTTATCTGCTAGCTTTAATACACGATTGATTGCTTCAACGGTCTCCTTGAAATCCTTATCATTTTTATGATTTTCTAAGGTTACAGCGGCCTCTGACATAACTAATAAATCTGCATCTGTACTTTCAACAACACTTTCAATTACATCATAACTGACGTTTTTATTTGAAAGCCATTGCTTCATACGATCATTAACAAAACTTAAAATATCTTTATCATTTTCGCCAACAGTCATCTTGGTAAATAAATCTGGATGTATCGTTGCCAATTCCTTAATATCGTTCAGTACCTCAAGTGGTGAAAAATGCCACTGACGATCTTCAACAATTCTAACTATCCCAAACGCTTGACGACGAAGTGCATAGGGATCATTTGATCCAGTTGGAATTAATCCAACTGAGAAGAAACTTGACATGCTGTCCAACTTATCAGCAATTGCTAAAACTGCACCAATTTTTGATTTAGGTAGTTCGCCATCAGCACTAATTGGCATATAGTGTTCAGAAATTGCTTGTGCAACAGTTGGATTTTCGCCCATTAGCAAGGCATATTTCTCACCCATAATTCCTTGAAGTTCAGAAAATTCTCCAACCATCCCTGTTACCAAATCAAATTTATAAATTTCACTTGTTCTTTGTAAAAGAGATAATTCATGGTCATTTAAGCCAAGGCGTTTACCAATGATTTGTGCCATTAATTGAACACGTTCCATTTTTTCAGACATTGATCCAATTTTATCATGGAATGTGACATTTTTTAATCGCTCTACATAATCATTAATCGTTTGTTTTTGATCTTCTTGGTAGAAAAATGCAGCATCTTCCAATCGTGCTGTAAGAACCTTTTCATTGCCTGCTTCGACGTTAGCAATGTTAGCTTCTGTCCCATTACGAACTGAGACGAACATTGGTAAGATTTCATCGTTTTGGCCACGCACATAAAAGAATCTTTGATGGTCTTTCATTGAAGTCATTAGAACAACATCAGGAATATCTAAATATTTCTTATCAAAATGACCAGAAAATACTGTTGGATATTCAACTAAATTGTTAACTTCTTCCAAAAGATCCTCATCAAGAATAATATGCCAGTCTTGATTATTTTCAAGATTAGTAATTTGTGTTCTAATCATTTCTTTTCGTCTATTAGAATCAACGATTACATATTGTTCTTCTAATTTTTTAACATACTCTGTTACTGAGGCTAAATCTACAGCTTCTCCTAAAAAACGATGGCCTTGCGTTTGGCGGCCAGATTTAATATTTAAAATACTGAATGGAATAACGTCACTATCAAGTAACGCAACTATCCAACGAATTGGTCTAACATATTTAAAGTCATAATTTGCCCAGTGCATCATTGTTGGGAATGTCATCGCTTCAATCACATCTTTAATCTGAACCAAAATATCTTTGGCAGATTTACCAGCGATAAATTTATTTACATAGACATACTCAACGCCTTTTAATTCTTTAAACGTTATATCGTCTGTTGTTACTCCTTGTCCACGGACAAAGCCTTTTGCAGCATTAGACCAATTTCCTTCATCATCCATGGCAATTTTCTTTGCAGGTCCTTTAGCTTCTTCTTGAATATCTGCTTGTTTATCAGCCAAACCAGTCACTTCAACAGCTAAACGTCTGGGTGTTGAGAATGCCTTTATTTCGTCAAATGATAACCGTTGCTCTGTTAAAAAGTCACCTACACGTTTAGCCAATTGATTTTGGCTAGGTGTAACAACATGAGCAGGAATTTCTTCTAACCCAATTTCTAATAAAAAGGAATGTGTCATCTTATTTATCCTCCTTTAATAATTTACTACGAAGTTTTTCATCTTTTAGTAATGGGTAGCCTAATTTTTTACGCTCCTGTACGAAAACTTTAGCAATTGATTTAGCCATATTTCTAATTCTTGCTAAATATCCAGCACGTTCAGTAACAGAAACGGCTCCTCGAGCATCTAATAAATTAAATGTATGACTACATTTTAAAACATAATCGTATGCCGGATGAACTAACCCATTGGCAATCTGTTTTTTGGCTTCTGTTTCATATACATCAAACAAATTAAATAACATTTCTTGATTGCTTTCTTCAAATGAATATTTAGAATTTTCATATTCTGGTTCTTTAAATATGTCGCCGTACATGACCCCATCAGCCCATTCAAGATCATAAACACTCTCAACATCTTGAATATATGAAGAAAGGCGCTCTAAACCATAAGTAACTTCACTAGTGACGGGATGTACCTCTAATCCACCAACCTGTTGGAAATAAGTAAATTGTGTAACTTCCATACCATCAAGCCAAACTTCCCAGCCAACACCAGCACAACCCATTGATGGGTTTTCCCAGTTGTCTTCAACAAATCGAATATCATGTTCAGCTGGATCAATACCTAATGCACGCAAACTATCCAAATATAAATCTTGAATATTTGCAGGAGATGGTTTCATCACAACTTGAAATTGATGATGTTGGTACAAACGATTGGGATTTTCGCCATAACGACCATCTGCAGGACGTCTTGAAGGTTCAACGTATGCAGCATTCCATGGTTCTGGTCCAATTGCACGTAAAAATGTGTAAGGGCTCATAGTTCCAGCACCTTTTTCTGTATCATAAGCCTCCATTAACATACAACCCTGATCAGCCCAGAATTTTTGTAATGTCATAATAATATCTTGAACAGCTAACTTTTTTGACATAGTATTCCTCCTTATTTTTAAGCACAAAAAAACCTATGCAGTCTTATAGACCACATAGGGACGATTTTAATATCGCGGTTCCACCCTACTTCTGGTTCAATTCAACCAGCAGCTTCATTAACAAAGGACTCCGAAAATGCCAATAAAAATAATTAATTACTTAGCTTGCACTAATCCTAAGTTCGCTTTAATAACTATTCTTACCCTTTTTCATCATAATCCCGCTATTTATTTCTCTATAATCATAGTTTAGAAATAAGTATTTGTCAATTATATTTCAGTATTTTTCTTTAATGAGACTGGCCAAGAACTGATTCCATCGATAAATTTTTTACTTTTCAAATTTAATCCAACACTATTATCATAAATAACATCAATAATACGACGTAATTCCTTTTTGGTACTCTCAGCAACCTTGATTGAATTTAATTTATCAAGATTCACTACAGAAAATTGTCTCAAATAAAAAATTGTTTTTTGAGTAGCATGAAGTCGATTATTATCAAGATACCAATGTTTAGAACACAGTAGCCCACCGTAAGATTCTGAATAATCAAATTCTCCCTGCGTTTCGCCACCAACTGCACAGACCTGCAATTGAGGCTGTACACCAAAAACTGTTAATAGCTGAATTTCAATAATATTTGTAATAATTTCTGGATCAAATTCTTCGTTAATCAATCGAATTGCTGTCACAACTTTTCGGTACCAAACAGAGATGGGTTCGTTATCTTTGAATGCAGCATCAATTAAACTAAAAATATAAATGGTATAAGCATTACTGATTATATCCTGTGAAATCGTTTGAAATTGTTCAAACTCTTTAGCAGTATTAATAAATGATAATCCGTTGTCATTTATACTCCCACTGTAAGTTCCGATTGTAAATGGTAGTAAAGCAGCAGATAATTTGAATCCTCGTTTTCTAGCACCTTTAATAAAAAACATTTTTTTACCATAACGATCGGTTAAAAATTTCACTAAAAGATCACGTTCTTTATATTCTTTACGATAAAGTAAAATCCCTTCAAAATCTGCATTATTCTGAACGATACTATGCATCCCCTTTCCATGAGCAAATAAAAATCGGAACAAAAATTATCTTGTTCCGATCATTAGTTACTTCTTAATAGTCATCTTCACGGTAACCAAATGCTTTTAAATCAGTCTGTTTATCTCGCCAATTTTTTTGAACTTTAACCCAAAGTTCCAAATAAACGCGATCACCAAGCATCGTTTCGATATCTTTTCTAGCTTTAACACCGATATCTTTTAACATTTTACCACCTTTACCAATAATAATACCTTTTTGCGTTGGACGTTCAACGATAATTGTTGCAGAAATGTGCAATTTTTCTTCGTCCTCTTTTTTTATATCTTCAACCAAAACGGCAACTGAGTGAGGAACTTCTTCTCGTGTTAATTGTAAAACTTTTTCACGAATTAGTTCACCCATAACAAAACGTTCTGGATGA
This sequence comes from Dellaglioa sp. CoH-57-MRSF-19, assembly GCF_056781975.1. Next base: position 72,090 of record NZ_JBXAXW010000002.1, on the reverse strand, counting down.
TCTGTAATTTGATCTTCTGGGTAAAACTGGGGTCCTTCAGGTAATTCACTAATTAATGAATCAACAAGCTCATCGACGTTATTTCCTTTAAGTGCTGAAATTGGGAAAACTTCTTTATAGTCCAAAGATTCTCGATACGTTTCCACAATAGCTAATATTTCATCAGGGTGAATTTGGTCAATTTTATTAATAACCAAATAAATTGGTTTCTTAGTATCTTTTAATCGATCAATAATAAAATTATCTCCTGGTCCACGTTTTTCTGTTGCATTAACCATAAATAAAATAGCATCAACTTCACCAAGTGTTGAAAGTGCTGATTTGACCATAAAATCACCTAAACGACTCTTTGGTTTATGAACACCAGGTGTATCAATAAAGACAATTTGTGCATCATCTGTTGTATAAATACCTTGAATTTTATTTCTGGTCGTTTGTGCCTTATCACTCATAATAGCAATTTTTTGACCCATAACATTGTTTAAAAATGTTGATTTTCCAACATTTGGTCGTCCTAAAATTGCCACAAATCCTGAATGAAACTTTTTATTTTGCATTAATTAATTCTCCTCTTATTTATGTACCTTTTATTATAATTGACTAATCAAAAACTAATTCTAACAGTTGTGGGATAAAAATAAGACATCCAACAATCATCGCAAATAGTGCCGAAAGTAAGACAGCAGCAGCTGACATATCTTTAACTTTTTTTGCAATCTCATTATATTTATGACCAGTTGTCAGATCAACCAGATTCTCTATAACTGTGTTCCAAACTTCATTAATAATAACCATACTAATGCTAAGAGCTAGCCATAGCCACTCTGTTTCAGAAATTTGAAAAATTGCCGCACAAATAGATACTAGTATCATCATGGCTACATGTTTTTTCATATTTCTTTCTTCTTTAAAAACCGTAACAAGGCCATCTAGAGAATGTCCTAGTGACAACAAAAATGTTCGATTTTTTTTAACTTGGCGCTTATCGTTTAAGGCCATAAGCATCTAATATCTCTGTTTGTAATCCAAACATTTCTTTTTCATCTTCAGGTTCCATATGATCGTAACCATTTAGGTGTAAGAACCCATGGACTGTCAAAAATCCCAATTCACGTTCATAAGAATGACCATAATCAACTGCTTGTTCAGCAACTTTTTCAGTTGAAATCATGATATCACCGATATTTTTAGCAATTTCAGGCATATCCATACCTTCATCATCAGGAAAAATAATTGGCATATCATCTCCATCTTCTTCGATTGCGAAGCTGATGACGTCAGTTGGTCTATCTACATTTCGATATTCACGATTAATTTTGTGAATTTCTTCATTATTCATTAAAGTAACTGACATTTCTGTTTCATCAGGTAATTTTATTTTCTTACCCGCAAAATTAAGAATTTCTTTAATTAATGTTATATTTTTTTCTGGTTCTGCCTTAGTGTGGTCAAAAATTTCTAAATCCATAATAACCCTCTTTAAATTCGTTTTATATGTCCCAAAGTTACTCAACTCAAATAATAGCATAAAAAAAAAGGAACTACAATTCAAGTTGAATTGTAATTCCTTTTTCGCTAATTTAATAATGATTTAACTGTCTCACTTATAACCTTACCATCAGCGCGTCCCTTAAGTTTAGGAATAACCGCACCCATGACTTTTCCAAAATCAGCTTTTGATGTTGCACCAACTTGTGAAATAACTTCTTTCACGACATCAGTAACTTCTTCAGCTGATAATTGTTCAGGTAAATATTTTTCGACAATTTTTATTTCCATATCAAGATTTTCTAAAAGATCATCTCGACCGGCATCTTTGAATTCTGCATAAGATTCTTTGCGTTGTTTTAACTCGCGAGCCAATAAAACAGTTTCATCATCAACTGATAAATCATGACCTGCTTTAATTTCTTCGTTTGTAACAGCTGCTTTAAGCATTCTTACAGTACTTAAAGTTTGTTTGTCTTTTGCTTTCATCGCTTGTTTTAAATCGTTATTAAGTGTTTCTAATAGACTCAACGTGATTCCTCCCTAGACTAGAAGCGTTTCTTAGTTGTTTTACGCTTTCTTGCTGCTTCGGATTTCTTCTTACGTTTCACACTTGGCTTTTCATAGAATTCGCGTTTACGGTATTCTTGTAATGTACCTGTTTTAGAAACGGAACGTTTAAAGCGACGAAGAGCATCATCGAGAGATTCGTTTTTACGTACGACTGTCTTTGACATAGATATCCCTCCCTCCGAGCTTGAATGTAACCGTCTTTTTATGCATTAAGTTGCATCGTCGAACTGTCCTTGTTCATTATAACTAAAGTCTTTATCGCCGTCAATAAATCTTTTATAAAATATTTGAGATAATACAAAAAATATACTTTTTTTTAACAAATTAAGCATAAATCAATTGATCTAAATCAATAAACAGCTTTAATTTAACCCAAGTTCCGTTAATAGATTAGGATTAAAGGTATTTTCTTTAAACATCAAAATTTCTTTTTGATATGGTGATTGTTGATTTTTTTTATCTACACCTACATATGGTGTTTCTAATATTTTAGGTACCTTACTAAATCTTTCGTCATGTACAATACTATTTAATGCATCAAACCCAATTTCACCAAAGCCAATATTAGCATGTCTATCTTTATGACTTCCTTGAACATTTTTTGAATCGTTAATATGAAAGACTTTCAATCGATCAATTCCAATAATATCATCAAACTTTTCTATAACAGATTCAAAGTCATCTTTAATATTATATCCAGCATCACTAGTATGACATGTATCAAACGTAACAGATAATTTATCATTCAACTTCACACCATCAATCATTTGTGCAATCTGTTCAAATGTTCGTCCAACCTCTGTACCCTTGCCCGCCATTGTTTCAATAGCAATTTGAATTTTTTGGTCTGAAGTCAAAACTTCGTTTAATCCTTCAATGATATGTTTAATTGCAGCTTCATCTCCCGCACCTACATGAGCACCAGGATGGAGAGTCATTTGAGTAGCACCTAATGCTTCGGCCCTATCTATTTCAGCTTTCAAAAAATTGATTGCAAATGTAAAATTCTCTGGTTTAACTGTATTTCCTAAATTGATAATATAAGGGGCATGAACAACTATATCACTTAATCCATGTTCCACCATAAAGGCTTTACCTTTTGGAATATTCATCTCTGAAATATCTTTTCGCCTTGTATTTTGAGGTGCTCCCGTATAAATCATAAATGTACTTGCTCCATTATTCGAAGCCTCTTCGGCGGAACCAAGTAACATATCTTTTCCCTTCATACTAACATGTGATCCTATCAACATTATCCTTACCCCTTTTCGCATTTTAACTTGATTGTATTATAACATTGATTATAAAAAAAGATTTAGAATACTCACCTGACAGGAAGTTTTCTAAATCTTTTATATTTAAATTAAATCAACAAAATGAGCTCTAAATTTATAGTGTAAATGTGATCCTATTAAGAGGAACATTAATGTGATTGACCAAAATAGTAATAGTTGTGTTGGATTATTAAAAAACCAACCTTCGCTCAAGAAAGTTTCTCTAAACCCTGCGACTAAATAGTTAAACGGATTTATTTGTAGAATTCTAACAAAAACTTTAGGAAAACTACCAGAATTTAAATTGAATAAAATACCTGACATGTAAAATAAAACCCTCATAATCGATTGGAGTGCTATATAGTAATCACGAGCTAAAATTGAGATGGTTGAATTAAAAATACCGAAAGCAAATAAAAATGCAATCATACAGATAAAATAATAAATGTACTGTAACCAATACAAAGTGGGCGTTACACCTGATAATAATAAAACAATAATACTAAAACCGAACATAACCCAATACGCAGTCATTTGACTGACCATACGAATTGTTGGTAGTACGCTAACTGGAAATTTCATTTTAGCAACTAATCCAACTTTTTCATAAACACTACGAGACATACCAAGTACACTAGAATTCATAAACAACCATGGGGCGATACCCACCATCATCCAAGCAAAATAATTAACCCCATCTATCTGTTGTCCAGCGTGCAAGGCAACACCGAAAACAAGATAGTAAATACCAATTTGAATCATTGGGTTTAAAAACTCCCATGCAATTCCTAAATAATGACTTTGGTAACTTGCTCGATCTTCATATTTTGAAACTCGAAATATAATTGGTAAATTTTCAAATTGTTCTTTTATAATTGAAATAACTTTTTTCAATGTATTGACGCTCCTTATTTAAGTAAAATAATAATCTAGAACACGCTCTGTCGCATGCCCATCATTAGATGTATTCCATAATAAATTAAATGTTGCTAATTGTCTATCACTATTTTTGAATTCTTTATAAGTAGCAACTAGTTCACTCATTGTTTGCACAATCGGTCCTGGTACCCAGTTATTAAAATCCGATTGAATCCCAATACTACTTTCATAATTCTTTAAATCAAAACAATAGAATAAAACTCGTTCAGCGTTTGGCAATAAACTGAAATCAAAAATAACCGATGAATAATCTGTAATTAAACAATTTGTGATGACCAACAATTCTCCAGTTGTGTATTCATCCACCCATAAAATATCATTATTCTTAGATAATAATTTTTTAAAGGCAAGCTCTTTGTCCTTTAAATGCGGATGTAATTTAATAATTAACTTAGTTTCATCATTTAATAATTCTTGAATATTAGAAAAATCATCTGGTATTTCTAATATAACTTCCCCATTTATATCTTCTCTATATGTTGGTGCGTATAAAATGATTTTTTTCTTAATTAAGTCTGGGTGGCTACTAAAAATATTTTTTTTTGTTAATTTTATCCAATTGCTATCTTTAAATTTATCTGTAGCAGGGTATCCAAGTTCTAAAATGTGATTATCAGAAACATGATAACTTTTCTTAAATACTGACCCCATTTTAGCTGACGCTACAATAAAATCATCAAATTGATTATAGACAGATTGAAATCGTTTTTTATCTTCAGCTGATCGATCAGCTGTCTTAGGCTCATCCCAACCAAACGATTTAATTGCCCCATTTGCATGCCAAAGTTGAACAATTTTGGTTGTTTTTTTTGTATGCATTGTGGCTAAAAAAGCAAAATAATTATCGACAAAAATTAAGTTACTCTTAGAAATCAGAGGGATTAAATTTAATACGAAAGAAATATTTTCAGTAAATATTTTGGTTTCAATATTTAAGTCTTCGATATTCTTAATTTCTAACTTCATAGAAGGTCGATAAAAAATGATTAAATGTTGATTATTATCTAAACATCTTTGATTTAATTTCCGAATGAAGTCACTATTACCACCGAAACTCATTAAATAGCTGATATTAGTACTTTTTTTAGAGAAATTCAGTAACGAAAATAGTCTGATGAGAAATAAGTAGATTATCTTTTTAATTTGCATAACTTATTAATCCTTTAGTTTTATTTATAATGCTTGCTCATAAAAACGTCCCCATATCTGAACGTTTTCTGAGATACTAACAAATGCGACCGGGTCTGACTCTTCCATTGCATCATGTAATTCATTTTGTTCATATCTCGAAATAACGGTAATTAAAAGTGTCTTATCATCATGATGATAAGCACCCTCAACATCGTTAACAATTGTGATTCCACGACGCATATGATTTTGTATTGAATCAATCACACTCTTAGGACGACTCGTCACAATCATAACTTGCATTTTTTGTTGTCTTGTATAAACCATATCCATGACTCTAGCATTAACAAATAATCCCAATGCAGAATAAAAAGCATATGGCCAACCATAAATAAAACCGGCTGCTAGAACAATAAAAGCATTAAAAATAATATTAATAGTTCCAATACTTTTACCTGTTTTCTTTTTAATTGTTAAGCCAATAATATCTAATCCACCAGTTGAAATTCCATTTCTAAGCGCTAATCCAGTACCAAATCCATTAACAGCTCCACCAAATATCGCGCAAATAATAGGATCCGTTGTTAACGTTACTGGCGTAATTGCTTTGATCATAATACTTGAAAATACAACTGCTAGAAAAGTAAACACAGTAAAACGGTGACCAATTTTATTCCAAGCCAAAATGAACATTGGTACATTTAAAAGAAATAAGAGTAACGCAGTCGATATTTGAAATGGTGCATATCGACTAAGGAGGGTTGCTACTAATTGCGCTAACCCCGTAATACCAGAGGCATATATTTTTCCTGGTGTCCAAAAAAAGTTCATCGCAACCGAAACTAATATCGCATATATAAATGCTGTTGAAGCTTTGGCCGCGTATGAATGTTTCTTAAAAATTTGTTGCAGATCGTCCATGATCAAAAAACCTCACATTTCATTTTAACAAGTTACGAATATTATACCATTCATTACGGTCAGATACAGTTAGACATTTACTTATCAAGTAAATCTTAATCTATACAAAAAGAGTCTTTTCAAAATTCATTCGAAAAGACTCTTTTAACTTATTTAGATTTCCAGACAGATTGTTTAAATTGATTCCGTCCACCGTTTTCTTCCATAGCAAATCTTCTTGGATTCTTTTTATAAAACTCTTGATGATAATCCTCAGCAGCATAAAATGGACCTGCATCTTCTATAGTTGTAACAATTGGTTCTTTGAATCTATGACTATCAATCAATAGTTGTCTTGAAGTTTCCGCAATTTTTCTTTGCTCATCATTTAGTGTATAAATCACTGGGCGATATGAACTACCCCTATCTTGAAATTGCCCCATCGCATCAGTTGGATCTGTTTGTTGCCAATATATCTCAACAAGCTGAGCGTAATTAATTTTTTTAGGGTCAAATGTTATCTCAACTGCCTCAGTATGCCCCGTTGTTTCAGATACAACATCTTCATATGTTGGATTTTTAGTGTGTCCTCCTGTATATCCAGATACGACATTTAAAATTCCTGCTTGTTCTTCAAACGGTTCAACCATGCACCAAAAACAACCACCAGCGAATATTGCTTTTTCACTCATTATCATCATTCCCCCTCTTAATATATGATAATAATAAATCACTTAACATAATATTGATATTTTTATGCCTAAAAAAGACTAATGAGTTTAATCATTAGTCTTTTAAACGTCTATTTTAATTTATTTTCTTCAACTTTTAACGATAATTCATCTAATTGCTTACTTGCAACTAGACTAGGCGCATTCGTCAATGGCTCTGATGCTTTTGAATTTTTAGGGAACGCGATAACTTCGCGAATGTTATCTTTCTTTGCCAATAACATAGCAAATCTGTCTAACCCAATAGCCAATCCACCATGTGGTGGGAATCCATAATCAAGTGCATCTAGGAAAAATCCAAATTGTTCTTCCGCACTTTCTTTAGTAAATCCTAAAGCCTTAAACATTTTTTCTTGAATATCGCGTTTATGAATACGGATTGACCCACCACCCAATTCATAACCATTCAAAATAATATCATAACTTTGTGCATGTGCTTCATGTGGATTTTCATCAAGTAAATGAATATCTTCTTCATTTGGCATAGTAAAAGGATGATGCGCAGCAATAAATTTGTCAAAGTCTTCACTGTATTCAAATAATGGCCAATCAACAACCCAAAGGAAGGCGAATCTATTTTCATCAATCATATCCATCTCTTTGGCAATATCATTACGTAAGTAACCTAATGATGCACGAACAACACTTGCTTTGTCAGCAACAAACAAAATTAAATCTCCGACATTTGCACCAGCAGCTTCTTTAATTGCATCAACATGGTCATTTAAAAATTTAGCAATTGGGCCACTAAATCCTTCTTCAGTTACTTTTACCCAAGCTAACCCTTTAGCACCAAAACGTTCAATATAAGCCGTTTTAGCATCAATCGCTTTGCGTGAATACTTATCGGCACCACCAGGAATCGCAATAGCATTAACAAGTCCACCATTGTTTAAAGTATTAGTAAATACTTTAAAATCAATATCTTTAACTGCAGCAGACATATCTTTTAATTCCATATCAAATCTAATATCCGGTTTTTCAGAACCATATCTTGCCATTGATTCATTCCAAGTCATACGTTGTAATGGTAATTCGAGGTCAATATTTAAAGTATCTTTCATTACACGTTTTAATAAACCTTCTGTTAAATCTTGAATTTCTTCAGCAGACATAAATGATGTTTCTAAATCTATTTGCGTAAATTCAGGTTGACGGTCACCACGCAAATCTTCGTCTCTAAAACAACGAGCAATTTGGTAGTAACGATCAAATCCGGCATTCATCAATAATTGCTTAAATAATTGAGGTGATTGTGGTAATGCATAAAAATGCCCAGGATAGACACGGGAAGGTACAAGATAGTCACGAGCCCCTTCAGGTGTTGATTTTGTTAAATATGGTGTTTCAATATCAATAAAATTTTGATTATCTAAGTAGCTGTGAACAGATTGTGTAATACGGCTACGAATCATTAATGATTTTTGCATTTCAGGACGACGTAAGTCTAAATAACGATATTTTAATCTTGTATCATCTACAACATTAATATCATCTTGTATTTCAAATGGCGGTGTTTTTGCTTTATTCAAAATAACTGCATTATGAACTTCAACTTCAATCTTACCCGTTTTCATTCTTGGGTTGATTGCTTTAGCATCCCGTTGTGTCACTTTTCCTGCAACCTCAACAACAAATTCATTACGTAACTCTTCAGCAATCTTTAAAGCTTCGGAATCAAATTCTTGACTAAAAACCAGTTGAACAATGCCCTCACGATCACGTAAATCAATAAAAATTAAATTTCCTAAATCGCGTCTTTTTTGTACCCATCCCTTTAATGTAACTGTTTGACCAATAAAAGTTTCATCAACTAAACCATTGTATGTTGTTCTTTTCATTCTCCATCAGCCTCCATTTCTAATTTTAATGCCTTTTCATATACTTTCGAAAAATCAGTATATACATCTTCTAATTTTAATATAATTTCTTGACTTGTTTTCATATTTTTAAAATTCAAAGTTTGTGTTTCTAGTTCGCTCTCACCTAAAGTCATAACAAAATGAGCATTCATACGATTAGCAGATTTAAATTGACCTTTTGGTTTACGATTTAAATAATCTCTTTCAATTGAATAACCTGCCTTACGCATTGATTGCACGAGTTTTAGTGTTTCAGTATTCGTTTCTTCACCAATACCAACAACATAAACATCTAAACTTTGTTCAACGGGTAATTTTGCATCTTCAGCTTCAAGAACTAATAATAATCTTTCAATCCCCAAGCCAAAACCAATCCCTGGTGTTTCAGGACCACCTAATTGCTCAACAAGGCCATTATATCGTCCACCAGCACAAATGGTCGTAAATTTCCCACCAAATGCTTTTGAATCAGACATAATTTCGAAAATGGTATGGTTATAATAATCAAGTCCACGAACCATTGTTGAATCAACTTCATATGGAATTTCCAATGCATCAAGTAACACTTTTACTTGGTTAAAATGAGCCTGTGACTCTTCACTAAGGTAATCTAGAATTGATGGTGCATTTTTAACAATTTCTTGATCACCTTTATCTTTACTATCCAAAACGCGTAGTGGATTTTTTTCTAAACGTGCTTTTGAATCATCACTTAATTGATCAGCGAAGGGACGTAAATATGCAACTAATGCGTCACGATAATTATCACGACTATCATTATCTCCCAAAGTATTAATAGCTAATTTTAAATTTGTTAATCCAAATTTTGATAAGAAATCAATTGCCATTGCCATAACTTCAACATCAAGTGTTGGATTATCAACCCCAAAGGCTTCAACTCCAATTTGATGAAATTGACGTAAGCGTCCAGATTGAGGTCTTTCATAACGAAACATTGGTCCAATATAATACGTTTTAAATGGCTTTTGAATTTCTGGGCCATAAAGTTTATTTTCAACATACGCTCTAACAACTCCAGCTGTTCCTTCAGGACGAAGTGTTATATGGCGGTCACCTTTATCTTTAAAATCATACATTTCTTTAGTTACAATATCAGAAGTATCACCTGAAGTTCTTGAAAAAACCTCAAAATGTTCAAAAAGTGGTGTTCTAATTTCATCATATTGGTAACTTGAGAATATATTTCTAGCGGTTTCTTCAATATATTGCCATTTTTTTGAATCTGCTGGGATTATATCTGCTGTTCCTTTGGGACGTTGAAATTTCATTATAAATCCTCCTATTTGTGGCATTATATACAAAAAAGCACCCTCATCTAAATACGACAAGGGTGCTTTTGCACGGTACCACCTTAATTTTTTACTAATAGCTTAACGCAACTTAAACGACATGTGATTTAACCACACGCACCTCAAAAGTGTCTTTCGGTTAGCAAAAATGGTGAATATTTCAGCAAATTATTCACTCTCTATACAATTTAACTAACCTAATTTCTTTTTCATCGGTTTTAATATTTTATTAATTATAAAGTTACTCGAGTAACTCTCTAAAGTCAAGTACAGCTTAACTTACAATATTATTAAATTTGATTCTTACTATTGAACAAATATTTGGTATACTAATATTTAGATTCAATATCTATAGTTAAAGGAGTACATAAATGTCAACAAATAGAAAACATGGATTCAGCATAAACTGGCCAAGAGTCATTTTATTAATCATCATTTTTTGTACCCTATGTTTAGGTATTGTAAAAACGACAACTTATTTAAAAGAAACCGTTGTTACATCTGACAATATTAATGTACGTACCGGACCAAGTACGTCAAATAAAGTGTTAGACACTCTTAAGAAAGGTGAGCGTATTACAATTATTCGAGAAAAAAATAATTGGTCATACGTAAGTTTGCCAAATACTAAAAAAGGTTGGGTAGCAAACTGGATTCTTTCTAAAAAAAATGCCAAAGTGACTAAATTATCTGAAGCAACGATTGTTTTAGATCCCGGACATGGCGGTAACGATTCAGGTGCACTTTCAATCAAAGATAAACAAGAAAAAATCTACACGCTTCAAATTGTAAAAAAAGTAGCTTATCTTCTTAAGAAACGTGGCGCCAATGTGATTTTAACACGAGACTCTGATTCGTATGTAGATTTAGCCCCACGCGCTAAACTTGCAGAATCAAATAATGCAGATGCATTTATTAGTTTCCATTTTGATTCATCGCCTAATGATGATGAAGCAACTGGTTTAACAAGTTACTACTATAATAAGACAGCTGATTTAGCACTTGCAAATTCAATAAATGCCGAATTAAACGATACCGGTCTTGATAATCGTGGAACGGAATTTGGCGATTTTCTTGTTCTAAGAGATAATACACAACCATCCGTCTTACTAGAATTAGGGTACATTAATACAAAATATGACTTTAAGTTAATCCAAAGTAGCAGCTTTCAAGAAAAAACAGCAAAATCAGTCGTTGAAGGTTTAACAAATTATATCCAAAATAAATAAGACAATGCTTAACTATCATTGTCTTATTTTTGTATTAAATCAATTAATTTCAATACACGCTTATCTGGTTTTTCAACTGTTGAAATCATTTGATCAAAATCAAATAAATATCCCTTCATACCTGCATTATGCCCTGCAGCAATATCCAACTCCCGATCACCAATCATTGCTGCTTTCTGGTAATCAACTGCATTTTTTTCTGCAAGATAATTAAGTGACGCTGGATTAGGTTTCCTTGGAAATTTTTGATCTGAAGTAACAAAATCTGAAAACAAATGAATAATATTTGTTTCCCTAAGCATATCAATTGCGCTTTGATCCCTATGGGTTAATAAAAAGTTTTGTCCACCATTATCAACCACCCATTTACAAACTTCTTTTGCACCAGGAAATAATTTTGCATTTTTTTGACTCTGTCTTTCTAAATCATCATAGCTTACCCTCAATTGTTCAACATCTAAATTCAAATTTGTTTCTTGATAAATTTGAATTGCTTGTCTAACAGATTTTTCTCGCATAATTTTATAAATTTCTGTTCTAGTCGCAATTACATTTTGTAAACGTAACGCTTCTTGAAATGCCTTAACCATCTCAGGATAAGTATCAAAAAGCGTCCCATCAAAGTCCCAAAAATAATTATTTATCATTTTATACCCTCCAAATATTCTTTACACCAAAAAGATGTATTAGAGTTGATTCTAATACATCCTTTATTTTTTCTCTGTATCAAAAATAATTGTTACTGGTCCATCATTTATAAGTTCAACATCCATATCTGCTCCAAATTGACCTGGTTTAACAATAGTTACTATTTCAGCCAATTTTTGATTAAATTCATCATAATGTTCCTCAGCTAAATTAGGTTCTTCAGAATCTGTAAAGCTTGGTCTATTCCCTTTTTTTGTTGACGCGTACAAAGTAAATTGTGAAACAGATAGAATTTCTCCATTTATTTCTTGAATACTTAAATTCATTTTTCCCATATCATCTTCAAATAATCTGGAATTAGAGATTTTTTTTACCATATAATCTATCTCAGTAGATGTATCACCCGTCTTAAATCCCACCAATAAAAGATATCCTACATTAATCTGATTTAATACCTGACCATTTACCGAAACACTAGCCTTTTTAACACGTTGAACAACAATTTTCACTTCTTTAGTACCTCCATTAGAAAATTAATGAATTTTCCTTTTAACAGCATAAACGTCTTCAACACTTTTCAAAGTTTCCATAATTCTTTCTAATTGAACAATATCTTTTACGCCAACTGAAACATCCATTGTCGCAATTTTATTATTATCAACACGGCCATTAACTGAGCTTAATTGCTTAGTTGTATTATTCAATGATTGTAAAATATCATTCAAAAGTCCAGAACGATTGTACCCTTGGATTTCCAAATCAGATTGATAATTAGATTTATCATCCATGGTTTTATCCCATTTAACACTAATAATTCTTTCCCCGGACTCTTCAGCTTTAATAACATTAGGACATTCAGTTCTATGAACTGAAACACCACGCCCCTTTGTAATATAACCAATAATGTCATCTCCTGGAATAGGATTACAGCAATGACTTAATCGAACAAGTAAGTTATCGACGCCATCAATTACAACACCACCATCATGGCTACTTTTACGATTTTTTTCAGATACGTCTGGTTTTTTCATTTCTTTATGTTCTTCAAGGATTGCCTTCTGCTCATTAACTTGTCGAACTTCTTCTTCTTTAGAGCGAATATCTTCCGTTAAAGCATTGGCGACACCTAACGTTGCTACCTCTCCAAATCCAATTGCAGCATACAAGTCATCTGATTCAGACAATTGTCTTTTATCCAAAAGCTGTTTCATATTTTCTTTTGTAATGACTTTTTTAGGATCAAATCCTAAATCAATTAATTGCATCGTCAATAAATCTTCACCTTTAGCTGCATTAGCAACACGATCTTGTAGTTTGAAGAAGTGTTTAATTTTATTTCTAGCTTTATTTGTATGCACCAAATTAACCCAATCACGGCTTGGTCCTATTGAACTTTTACTAGTTAAGATATCAACAATGTCTCCATTTTTGACTTGATAATCTAATGGCACAATCTTTCCGTTAACTTTTGCACCCGTTGTATGATGTCCAATTTCAGTATGAATACTGTAGGCCATATCAAGTGGTCCTGCACCTTTGGGTAATTCAAAAACATCACCTTTAGGTGTGAATACATAAACGCGGTCACCAAAGATATCGCCTTTAACACTTTCCATAAAAGCAGAAGCATCATCAGTCTCATCTTGTAATTCAATAATTTCTTTAAACCAATTTAATTTTGTACCCGCGTCATCTTGCTGAACTTTCTCTTTCACACCTTCTTTGTAAGCCCAATGTGCTGCTACACCAAATTCAGCTATTTCATGCATCTCTTTTGTTCTAATTTGAACTTCAAAAGGACGTCCCTCTGGTCCGACAACAGTCGTATGCAGAGACTGGTACAAGTTAGCCTTTGGAATCGCAATATAGTCTTTAAATCTTCCAGGCATTGGTTTCCATCTAGAATGTATTGCCCCAAGTACCGCATAACAATCTTTAATTGATCCAACAATTACTCTAACAGCTAGGAGGTCATAAATTTGAGAGAATTGTTTATGTTGGTCTTTCATCTTTTTATAGACAGAATACAAATGCTTTGGTCGCCCATAAATTTCGCTTGAAACTTTTAAATCACTAATGGAAACTTTTATTTCTTCAATAGCTCCAGAAATATAAGCCTCACGTTCTTCACGTTTAGAATTCATCAAATGAACAATTCGATAGTATTGTTGGGGGTTCAGATAACGTAATGAACTATCTTCTAATTCCCACTTAATCGTACTAATACCTAAACGGTCTGCCAATGGTGCATATATTTCTAACGTTTCATTTGCAATTCGTCGTTGCTTATCTGGACGTAAGTGTTTTAACGTCCGCATATTATGTAACCTATCTGCTAATTTCACAATAATAACACGTAAATCTTTAGACATCGCTAACAATAATTTACGATGATTTTCAGCTAATTGCTCTTGATGAGATTTATATTGAATTTGACCTAATTTTGTTACACCATCGACAATTACTTGCACATCTTTACCAAAAAGTTCGCCTACATCACCTAAAGTAACTGGTGTGTCTTCAACAACATCATGTAAAAATCCTGCACTAACAGTCTCCGGATCCATTTTTAATTCTGCAAGAATACCAGCAACTTGTATTGGGTGCATTATATATGGTTCGCCAGACTTACGATATTGATTCTTATGAACATAGGTAGCAAAATCACATGCTTTTTGTACAAATGCAACATGTTCTTCATTCATATAGCTTTCAACGATTTCCAAAACGTCTCTAGCACTCCACATTTCTTCTTTTGTCATATCTACACACCTCTTTTTATATAAAATAAAAATACGCGATTCCATAATGCAGTCCGCGTACTCATGTATTCATAAAGTATTTGTATTATTTTTTTGAAATTCCCCATGTTAATAATGATAAACAAAGATAAATAATTGCAAAAAAGATAGTGATACTTTGAAATAAATGGCACAACACACCTATTGCAAAAATAACTGGAAAGAAAAAGTTAAAAATCAAACTATGATCATTTCTACCAATAATAACACCAATAATGATAGAAAAAATGACATTTACTATAAATAAAGAAACACCAATTTTTATAACATCGTTTGCATTAACTAAGGTCAGTACCATCGGGACCACAATTCCGATGGCAATACTTACCGTTAAGTACCATGCAGCTGTTATGCTTAGAAAATTTTTCAAAAATATTTCCTCATTTCGTTTTCTCATGCCTTACTTAACTTAATTCACTAACAAATGAAAGGCTCGCTAATAAGTATAACGGAGCAGTCTCTGCACGTAAAATTCTAGGTCCTAAGCCTACCTTTTGATAACCAGCTGTAGCTAACTTATCAATTTCTGATTTTGAAATACCACCCTCTGAACCAAATACCGCAATCATATTTTGATTAGGTTCAATCAAATCAAATGATTTTTTTAGTTGGCTAACCTCACCTTGTTTAGCAGATTCTTCATATGCAACAATCTGAATATCATAAGATTGTTGAAATATCTCATCAATTTTTTTAGCGTATGAAATCGTTGGAATTTTAGTTCGATGTGCTTGTTCTGCAGCACCCTTAGCAATTTTTTTTAAACGTTCAATTTTTTTAGCCTGCTTTTTTTGATCCCATTTTGCAATAGAAAAATCACTATTAAAAAATATAAAATGGGCAGCCCCCATTTCTGTACCTTTTTGTACAATCCAGTCTGCCTTATCTTTTTTTGAAAGAGCCGACGCAATTGTTACTTCTACTGGCAACTCAACTAATGTTTCTACTGTCTTTTGATAATCAAAAGTAGCTGAACTTTCAGTAACCTGTTTCATCTTTGCAACAACAACCTCTGTTGATTGCTTAACGAGTTCAACTTGATCACCAACAGCCAAACGCATAACTTTAATTGCATGATGAAAATCCTCATCTGTTAAAATTAACTCATCAGATTTCAAAAAATATCTCTGCATCTTTACTACCTAACCTTCCAAATCCATTTTAACTGCAATAATTGAGAACCAGTCACCCATATTTAAAATCTGTTGTATTTCAAATCCACCAGTTACCAGTGACTCCTTGATTAAATCGACTTTATCTGCAATAATCCCAGATGTCACAAAATGGCCACCTGGATTTAAATTTCTTCTAGCTTGCGGAATTAACGGTACAATAATTTCGGACAAAATATTAGCCACAATTAAATCAACCTTATTATCAATACCATTTAGTAAATCATTAGCTGCTACATGTATCTGATTTGCAATTGGATTTAAGTTGAAATTTAATACGGCAGCATCTACTGCAATATCGTCCAAATCATACGCATCAATATGACCAACACCAAGATGTTTTGCAGCAATACTTAAAACACCTGAACCTGTTCCAACATCAATCATAGATTCATTTCCACGTATTACTTGCTCTAGTGCTACCAAAGCTAGCCGGGTTGTGGGATGTGTTCCTGTACCGAATGCTTTACCAGGGTCTAAACGTATCACTTTTTCATCAGGTTGGACCACCTGATATTTCTCCCAACTTGGTACTATTGTTAGGAATCGGGTAACTCTAACCGGATGGTAGTATTGTTGCCATTCCAATCCCCAACCTTGGTCATCCACTTCATTCAATTCAATCAGACCACGTCCCGGATTAAGTCCAAAATCAGCTAATTGATTAACCCTACTCTGTATAGTTGGCAATATTTCAGGAATAAAAATAGTTTCAGGGAAAAAGGCAGAAATCTTTGCTCCATCATTTTGGTGCTCAACTGATGTAAAATCGTTCCCGTCTAAATTATCCTGCATTAATTTTTCAAAATCTTTTGAATCATCAATTTGGACACCTTCAGCACCACTTTCAATTAAAATATTAGAAACCGCTTCTACAGCTTCACTACTTGTTGAGATACTTACTTCTGTCCATTTCAAATTGAAATCCTCCTAAAATTTTGGATAAATTAATCGCATACTTTTTTCTGTACTTTGTGCTTTTTGAATTTTTTCAAAATCGCTAGCTGACCAACTTAGTTCAAAGAATTCAGCATCATCATCATTCAAAAAATCTAACAAATCACTTTGACCATTGTCTAGTACAATTTGTAAATAGTTAATAAATGCTGCTGCCTCTGAGCGTTCCCAACCCGATTTCCCTTGAAAGGGTAATGTTGTTAAATACTCTTTTTCAACTTCCTTTGAGTCAAAACGTTCTTCATCATAGAGTAATATAGCATCCCCAAATGAAATAATGGGTAATTCTGAGTTAACACCTTCAATATCAAGAATTGCTTGTTGTGACTTATTCTCAGCATAAAATGTGAGATCTACTGTAAATGTATGATCCTTTTTCTGCCAATCTAATACAATATCACCATCAAAATCAATTTTTGGTAATTCCTTCTTTAAATAATCAAACAATGTTTCTTGTGCCATACTATCACCTCATATTTTAAATAAATTTAAATTACATCAAATTTTGTTTAGTTCTCAAAGTTTATTATAAAGCATTGCATTCATTCATGCATTAATTAAAGAGGAAAACGATAACAATTTATCGCTTTTTTTGGTAAACTAAGGTTATTAAAATATTGGGGAGGTTTTATTTATGGGAAGAAAGAAAATGATTTTGGATTTAGACACTGGTATTGACGATGCATTGGCTATTGCCTATGCTCTCGCTAGTACCGAAATTGATTTAATTGGTATTGTAGGTTCTTACGGTAACCTGCAAATGCTAGCTGGTGTTCAAAACAGTTTGAACTTACTTAATTTATTAGGTGAATCAAATATTCCAGTTTATCTCGGTGAGAAACATTCAATCACGACTCAATCTTTTGATACTTTAGAAATAAGCCAAGAAATACATGGTATGAACGGTTTAGGTGACATAAAAATCCCTAAATCAAGCCAACCATACGCCTCAGAATCTGGAATCGATTTTATTATCGATTCTGCACATGAATTTCAATCAGATTTAATTATTGTGCCTACTGGTCCATTAACGAACTTATCATTAGCCATAAAAAAAGATCCTAAAATTGAAACATTAATTGGTAAAGTCGTTTTAATGGGTGGTGCTTTAACAATCCCTGGAAATGTAACTGCCGTTGCTGAAGCAAATATTAATCAAGATCCAGAAGCCGCAAATGAAGTATTCCAAAGTAAATTGCCTATTACAATGGTAGGTCTAGACGTAACACTTAAAACACTTTTAACAAAAAAAGAAACAGAGCTATGGCGTGAAATTGACAGTCCATCAAGTCGAGCTTTCGCCGATATTGTTGATTACTATATTAACGCCTATGCAAACCTAAAAACAAATTTAGACGGCTGTGCTTTGCATGACCCCTTAGCTGTTGCCGTTGCTATAGATGCATCTTTAGTCACTACTTTACCTATCAATATGAAAGTTGACACAGAAGCGCCTTTTTCTGGACGTACAATCGGTGACGAGACACGCCTAAATTCAAATCAAGCAACAACGGTTGTCGCTGTTGCCGTTGAAACCGAAAGATTCTTATCGACTTTTATGACACGTTTATCAACTTTATTTTCAAAAAATTAAATTTAACGGAGTTTACTTATGCAATATCTCGGTCCATTCATTCTTTCCATTTGGTTTATTATGACCACTATTATTTATATTTCTACATTTACGAAAAAAAAACGTCGAAAATTTTCATATAAGTCACTTTTTTTTGGCTCGTTAGCCTGGGAAAAAAATAGTCGTAACTGGCTATTGATACTGGGACTTTTTTCGCTTATTAGTTTAAATCCTATTACAGATACATTTATCTTTTTGATGATACTTGGTGGTTACATTGCTGTTACCTCATGTTTAAACTTATTCTTACATCATGGTAATCGCCGTCAAACTATTCTAATCATTATTCTTTCCTTCTTTTTAATTTTAGCAGCATTCTATCCTTTATTATCAAATTTTAAATAAGTAAAGATAGTTGCTTTAAATTAACTCAAAGACGATAATGTAAGCGTTAACTGTAATTTTAATAAACTTTATTATTCATACTACTATTTATTCAAGGGAGATCACTATGCCACATATAATCGGTGTTGATATTGGAACAACAAGCACGAAAGCAGTTTTATACGATCTTAAAGGTACCGTAATTGAATACGCTAATATTGGTTACTCACTTTATCAAGAAGAAAATGGGATGGCTGAACAAGATCCTGATGAAATTTATGCTGCTGTAACAAAAGCAATCACTGAGGTCAATAAAAAAGCGAACTTACGCCCCACTGATTTAAAAGGCGTTTCATTTTCAGCTGCCATGCACAGTTTAATTCTACTTGATAAAAATCATAAACCGTTAACTAGATCGATTACTTGGGCTGATAACAGAGCTAGCAAGTGGAGTGATGATTTAAATGAATCAGGTGTTGGTCATGAAATTTATCTCAAAACTGGAACACCTATTCATCCTATGTCACCATTATCAAAACTAATTTGGTTAAAGAATGATAAACCAGATTTATTTAATCAGGCAGCCTATTTTGTTGGTATTAAAGATTATATTTTATATCAATTATTTGATCGACTTGTTATTGATCATTCTTTAGCGTCAGCTACAGGCTTATTCAATATTTTTAATTTAGATTGGGATAAGCAAGCATTATCTGTAACTGGTGTCACACCTGAACAGTTACCAGAACTAGTTGAAACAACGTACCAACTATCCGGACTAAATACTGAATTTTCTAAAATAACTGGTATCCAACGTGATGTTCCTTTTATTGTTGGTGCAAGTGATGGTGTTCTATCAAACCTTGGTGTTAATGCTATCGAACCGGGTGTTGCGGCTGTCACAATTGGTACGAGTGGTGCCGTTAGAATGGTTATCGATCACCCTGTTACAGATCCTAAAGGTAGACTATTCTGTTATGCGCTCGCCAAAAATAAATGGGTCATTGGTGGGCCAGTTAACAATGGCGGTATCGTCTTCCGCTGGTTGCGCGATGAGATATTTACACCCGAAAAAATTACTGCTGAACAAATGAAAATTGATCCCTATGAAGTCATCACTCAAATTGCAGAAAAGGTTCCTGCCGGTTCCGATGGACTCCTCTTCCACCCCTATCTTGGTGGCGAACGGGCACCACTCTGGGATGCTAATGCTAGAGGTTCATTCTTTGGTTTAACACGTCAACATACACGTGCGCATATGGCTCGAGCTGTACTTGAAGGGATCGTTTTCAATTTAGACATGGTCATGTTAGCACTAACTGAAATTGCTGGGAAACCCACTAGAATCCAAGCAACAGGTGGTTTTGCCCAATCATCTTTATGGCGACAATTATTAGCCGATATTTTTGAACAAGAAGTTACAATTCCTGAAAGTTTTGAAAGTTCTTGTCTTGGCGCAGCTGTCTTAGGAATGCAAAGTTTACATTTAATTGCTGATCTATCTGCTGTTGAAAATATGATTGGTTCCATGCATGTCCACCAACCACAAAAAGAAAACTTTGAAGTATATCGTGAGCTATTACCTATATTTGTTCGAGTAAGTAGGTCATTAAGCGCTGAATATAAAAATATTGCTGATTTCCAGCGGAAACATTATCATCAAATCTAGTTTCATTGGGGGAAAGTTACTATGCCACTTTTAATTGTTTTTATTGGGATTCTCTTTTTACTTTTATTAATCATTAAATTTAAATTAAATACATTTGTTTCATTAATTATCACATCATTTGTTGTTGCCATTGGATTAGGGATGCCTTTAGATAAAATCACGACTTCTATCGAAAATGGTATTGGTAGTCAATTAGGTCATTTATCCTTAGTCTTCGGTTTTGGTGCTATGCTAGGTAAACTGGTTGCTGATTCAGGTGGTGCTTATCGGATTGCGACTACTTTAATTAACCGATTTGGTCGAAAATGGATTCAATTAGCAGTCGTACTTGCATCATTCATTATTGGTATTGCATTATTTTTCGAAGTTGGTATTGTTTTATTGATCCCAATCGTTTTTGCGATTGCTACGGAATTAGGAATTTCAGTTTTATATCTTGGGATTCCCATGGCAGCTGCACTTTCAGTTACTCATGGCTTTTTACCACCTCACCCCGCCCCAACTGCAATTGCATCAGCACTAAATGCTAATGTAGGGATGGTTCTTATTTACGGATTACTATTAGCTATTCCGGTAACATTGATTGCCGGTCCACTTTTCGCTATGATTGCAAAAAAATATATTCCTTCGGCATTTAAGCAAAAAGGAAATTTAAGCGCATTAGGAACACAAAAAGAATTTAAACTTGAAGATACACCTAGTTTTGCAATGAGTACTTTGACATCTTTATTTCCCGTTGTAATTATGGCTATTTCAACAGTTTACGACATGATTATTAATAAAGGGATAACACCAAAGAACCCTAACTCTATAGATTCCTTTTTCATGTTCGTTGGGTCTCCTGGCGTTGCCATGCTGCTCTCCCTTCTGTTCGCTATCTATTCAATGGGTATTGCCCGAAAGATCCCAGTCAAAGATATTATGGCTTCTCTTGAAGTTGCCATTAAACAAATTGCAATGCTACTCTTAATCATTGGTGGTGGAGGTGCATTTAAGCAAGTTCTTGTTGATGGTGGTGTCGCAGATGTTATCTCAAGAATGTTTGAATCCTCATCGTTATCACCATTATTGTTAGGCTGGTTAATTGCTGCACTTCTTAGAATTTCTCTTGGTTCTGCAACAGTTGCTGCATTAACAGCTGCCGGTCTAGTCAGTGGTTTAATAGCTGGGTCAGGCGTTGATCCTGCATTAATGGTTATCGCCATTGGTTCAGGTAGTTTAATTGCATCTCACGTAAACGATGCTGGTTTCTGGATGATTAAAGAATATTTTGATCTAACCGTTAAAGAAACACTCGCAACGTGGACCGTTCTTGAAACAGTCGTCTCTGTTTCAGGGCTCGGTGGTGTTATGCTTATTAACTTATTCGTATAAATTAATAAAAGGCTAAGTTATTTTAGATAACTTAGCCTTTTATTATGTTGTTAAATTTAGACATGTGTTAAAATAGACACCATTCTAAATTGAAATTATTGGAGGCAATATTATGGATTCACTATCTGCTATCTTATTATTACTTGGTGGCGTGGTTATCGCAAATGTGATTGCTGTTAAGTTTCCAAAAGTTCCACAAGCTTTTTATCAAATTGGTATAGGATTAGCGCTTTCTTTATTACCAAATTTCCAACATTTCGAACTTAACCCAGAATTATTTTTTATGATAATCGTTGCACCTATTATTTTCAATGAAGCCCAAAATACATCTAGAAGAGCATTAGCTAGAAATATTTTAACGACGCTTTCATTAGCCATCATTTTAGTTGGTGCAACAATAATTGTCACTGGGTTTTTAGTTCACTCAGTCTTACCTGATTTATCACTTGCCTTAGCATTTGCGTTAGCAGCGATTGTCACACCCACAGATACAGTAGCAGTATCTTCAGTGACAAAAAATTTACCGATTCCTGAGTCAATGATGAATATATTGGAAAATGAATCCTTGTTTAATGATGCATCTGGTATTGTTGGTCTTAGTTTAGCATTAACTGCTTTCTCTTCAGGTACTTTTTCTATGAACGAAGGTCTAAGTGCTTTTAGCACATCATTTTTTGGTGGACTCTTAATTGGTGCATTTTTAGGATTAGTATTCGTTAAAATAAGGTTAACGTTACTAAATTGGCACATCGAAGATACAGCAATTATGATTCCAATTGAAATAATAACTCCTTTTTTAATTTATTTTATATCTGAAGAATTAGGTTGTTCAGGTATTTTAGCAGTCGTTGCTGCCGGTTTAATTCATGGTGTTCAAAAAGATCGTTTACGGTTATCTTCAACTAAATTACAATTTATATCAAGTAGTATTTGGAAAGTACTTACAGATGCTTTAAATGGGTTTGTTTTTGTAGTTCTAGGTTTAACATTGCCTACTGTTACCTCGGATTTATTAAAAAGCTCAGGATTTAATTCACTAATTTTACTTGTTATTAGTATTGGTATTTACTTTATTATGACACTAATGCGTTTTCTATGGTCCCACTTCCTATTAAAAAATTTATCAACAAAAGACGATTTTACATTTGCCCTAAGTGGAATTCACGGAACAATTACACTATCCATGGCATACTCATTACCATTAGTAACTGTTTCAGGAATTGAATTCCCTATGAGAAATGAAATCATTTTTATAGCTGCATTAGTTATATTAATTAGCATGTTAGTTCCTACTTTCCTACTACCGCACTTAATTACCAAAAAGAATGAGATTACTATTTTAGAAAATATTGGTGAAATTCGTTCTAAGATGGTTATTTACACTGTTGAACAACTTAATGTCACAAATATTCCTAGTCCAGAAAGACAAACAGTAATTGAAACGCTATATAACCAACAAAATTTTTTAAAACGGCCTAAAAAGAGTGATTTTTATGACCTATTAGAAAAAACACAAGAAATTGAAGAAAATATTTTGCATGAATTATTATCGAGTGGTCAGGTTTCTGAAAAAACTGGTTCTTGGTACGAAAAGTATCTTGCTACAACTTATCAATCAACCCGTGGATTTTCACTTAAACATCTCATAATACACTTGAAATTCTATTCACTTCATTTATTTAAACATTTTGCTATTAAGAAAGGCGAAAAAGCGCTATCTCAGGTTACTGAAAATCAAAAAAATACTTTCAAAAAATATTATAATAATACAAAAGATGACTTTATTTTAATGGAGGAATCTAGTTATCAGGCAGCAATTACTTATTTAACCTCTATTACCACTGTTGACAATTCAATGGCCGTTACTCTGGTTAGACAATTTTTATCAGTTAGACACAGAAGAATGTTTTCAAATGAGACTGAACTTATCTTACAAAATAATATTTTTATAAATGCCTTTCAATTAGAATATAATTTTGTTCAACTTCAATTAGAACAAAAATTAATCACCCCTGCAACGGCAAATCTGTTAAGAGAACAAATTTCATACGATGAGATGGTTTACATGCAAAATAATGAAGCATACTTATCATAAAAAAAACGACAACCAGACTTTTCCGGTTGTCGTTTTTACTTATTTTTTCTTAGATTCTTCATCTTCATCAATTTTCAAGACTGCCATAAATGCTTCTTGTGGAATCTCAACATTACCAACTTGTTTCATTCGTTTCTTACCAGCTTTTTGTTTTTCCAAAAGTTTCATACGGCGTGTTCGATCTCCACCATACAATTTAGCTGTAACATCCTTACGGTATGCTTTAATATTTGTTCTTGCAATAATTTTTTGTCCAGCAGCAGCTTGAACTGGAATTTCAAACATTTGGCGCGGAATTAATGATCTTAATTTATTGACGATACCTTTTCCACGTTCAAAAGAAAAATCACGATGAACAATAAAACTCAATGCATCAACTGCTTCACCATTCAACAAGATATCAACTTTAATTAAATCACTTGGACGGTAACCCTCTTCTTCATAATCCAGGGATGCATATCCACGTGTATTAGATTTTAATTTATCAAAGAAATCAAAGATAATTTCTGATAAAGGCATATGATAAATAATATTTACACGGAATTCATCTAAGTAATCCATCGTCTCAAAAACACCACGTTTTTTTTGACAAAGTTCCATGACTGCTCCAACATATTCATTAGGTACCATAATACTTGCTTTCACATAAGGTTCGTTAATTTGCTTAATTGATGATGGTTCTGGCATTTCAGAAGGGTTAGAAACAATTATTTTCTCACCATCAGTTAAATCAACATGATAAATTACAGATGGTGCCGTTGTAATCAAATCTAACCCAGATTCACGTTCTAACCGCTCTTGGACAACATCCATGTGTAATAACCCTAAAAATCCACAACGGAACCCAAATCCTAGTGCTTGTGACGTTTCTGGTTCAAATTGTAAAGCAGCATCATTTAATTGTAATCTTTCAAGTGCCTCACGTAATTCATTATATTTTGAATTATCTACGGGATATAACCCACAATAAACCATAGGATTAATTGCACGGTAACCATCTAGTGCTTCAGTTGCTGGATTGTCAGCTGAAGTTACTGTATCACCAACTCGTGTATCTCGAATATCTTTAATTGCCGCTGTAACATACCCAACATCTCCGGCCATTAAAAAATCACGATTAACTGCTTTGGGTGACATAACCCCAACTTCAGTCACTTCATATTTTTTCTTACTATTCATTAATTCAATTGTGTCGCCAGGTTTTACAACACCGTCAACCACCCGAATACTCAAAACAACGCCACGGTAACTATCATAGATTGAATCAAAAATTAAAGCTTTCAATGGTTTTTTTAAATCACCATTTGGTGCAGGAATTTTCGTTACAATCTGTTCCAGCATCTCTTCAATACCAATACCATTTTTAGCACTTGCCAGAACGGCATCAGAGGCATCTAATCCGATAACATCTTCAATTTCTTTTTTTACCATTTCAACATTAGCAGATGGTAAGTCAATTTTATTAATAACTGGTAAAATCTCCAAATCATCATCAATCGCTAAATAAACGTTTGCGAGTGTCTGTGCCTCAACACCTTGAGCAGCGTCTACAACAAGTACAGCACCTTCACAAGCCGCCAAACTCCTTGAAACTTCATAAGTGAAATCAACATGTCCTGGTGTATCAATTAAATGAAAGATATATGTTTCACCATCTTTAGCAAGATAATGTAATTCAACCGCATTTAATTTAATTGTAATTCCACGTTCTCGTTCAAGATCCATCGAATCGAGTAATTGATTTTGCATCTCACGTTTAGTAACTGTATCAGTCATCTCGAGGATACGATCCGCAAGTGTGGATTTTCCATGATCAATATGTGCTACAATCGAAAAGTTTCGAATATGTTTTTGTCTATCTTGCATTTCTTCAAAATCCATTAATAGCGTCCTACTTTCTTGTTTCTATCTCTTCTGATTATAACAATCAACGCTACTAAACACAATTACAGTTCGCATACAAAAAAATAGAATCATCTTAGAAGACGATTCTATTTTTAACTTTATTTCTTATTTTTAAATTGATCTTTTAACTTATCAAATAAATTACCTTCGCCAACAACGTTTTTACCGCTAGCTGTAGCAAATTCTTTCAAAGCATCTTTTTGTTCTTTTTTAAGATTACGAGGTGTTTCAATATTAACCGTCACTTCTTGATCACCATTACCCTTACCATGTAATTTAGGCGCACCCTTATCACGTAATCTGAAAGTCGTTCCAGTCTGTGTTCCAGCGGGAATCTTCATTTTTACATCTCCATGAACGGTTGGAACCGTTACTTCGTCGCCCAATGCAGCTTGGACAAAGCTAATTGGAACATCAATGTAAATATCAGGACCTTCACGGTCAAATGTGCCACTAGCCTGAACTCTAAAGATAATGTATAAATCTCCATAAGGTCCACTATTTTCACCAGATTCACCTTGTCCTTGAAGACGCATCTGTTGACCATCTTCAACACCAGCAGGAACAGTTACTTTAACTTCATGTCTTTCATCAATATGGCCTGATCCATGACATGTATCACATTTTTCTTTAATCTCTTTACCTGTACCATGACAAATATCACATTCTTGTTCAGTCATCATGTTTCCAAGTGGCGTACGACGCTCAACTTGGATAGTACCTCGACCACCACATTTATGACATGTAATTGGAGAAGTTCCAGGTTTTGCTCCAGAACCAGAACAAGTAGCACATAGACTTTTACGATTGTATTTAATTGTTGATTCTTTACCAAAAACACCTTCATTAAATGTCAATGTCATCTCGTATTGCAAATCACGACCTGCTCGTGGAGCGGTTGGATCTTGGGAAGCACCACCACCGCCGAAAAATGAACTGAAAATATCTTCAAATCCACCGCCGCCAAATCCACCTTGTTGTCCTTGACCACCAAATCCTCGGTAAGCACCACCTTGAGACCCAGCTGAACCATATTGATCGTATTCAGCTTTCTTTTGTGGATCACCAACTGTTTCATATGCTTCAGTGATTTCTTTAAATTTATCTTCGGCACCAGCATCCTTATTAATATCCGGATGATATTGTTTAGATAACTTACGATACGCTTTTTTTATTTCTTCAGGTGACGAATCTTTAGTCACACCAAGTACATTATATGGATCTTTGTTCTCTGCCATTCCGTACCTCCGAATAACCTTTTTGGTTTTTATTGCTCTAAATAGGATAACATGTCTAACATGAAATAAAAAGCCAAAGTCCCAAAGGCCTTTGACTTTCTATCACACTCAAAATTTAGTAAAGATTACTTCTTATCTTCAGGGTTAACTTCTTCGAAGTCACCATCGACAGTTTCATCTTTAGGGTCTTTAGCCGTGCCTTCAGCACCAGCTTCACCTTGAGCTTCTTGTGCTTGTTGATACAATTTAACAGTTAAGTCTTGAACAATTTTATTCAATTCATCTTTCTTAACTTTCATATCTTCAACATTGTTATCTTCTTGAGCTTTCTTCAAAGCATCACGAGCATCTTCAGCAGATTTAATTTCTTCTTCAGTTACTTTACCTTTTAATTCTTCCAAAGTTTTATCAACTGAGAATAATAATTGATCAACTTCATTCTTCAAATCAACTTCTTCTTTACGTGCCTTATCTGCTTCTTCGTTTTCTTTAGCTTCATTAACCATGCGTTCGATTTCGTCTTCTGCAAGACCACCTGAACTCTTGATTGTAATTTTTTGTTCTTTGTTTGTGCCTAAATCTTTAGCAGAAACGTTAACAATACCATTTTTATCAATATCAAATTTAACTTCAATTTGAGGGATTCCACGAGGTGCAGCAGGAATATCATTTAATTGGAAACGGCCTAATGTTTTATTATCAGTAGCCATTGGACGTTCACCTTGTAAGACATGGATATCAACGGCAGGTTGGTTATCTGCAGCTGTTGAGAACGTTTGTGACTTGCTTGTTGGGATCGTTGTATTACGATCAATTAACTTAGTAAAGACGCTACCCATTGTTTCAATACCCAATGAAAGTGGTGTTACATCAAGTAAAACAACATCCTTAACATCACCAGTAATGACACCACCTTGAATTGCAGCACCAAGTGCAACAGCTTCATCAGGGTTAACTGATTGGTTAGGTTTGTGATCTGTTTCTTTTTCAACTAATGCTTGAACAGCAGGAATACGTGTTGAACCACCAACCAAGATAACTTGATCAATATCAGCATTTGTTAATCCAGCATCTTTTAAAGCATTTTGAACTGGAATACGTGTACGTTCAACTAAGTCTTGTGTAAGATTATCAAATTTTGCACGTGATAATGTTGCTTCTAAATGTAAAGGTCCAGCAGCACCGGCTGTAATAAATGGTAAGCTAATTTGTGCACTAGTAACACCAGATACATCTTTTTTAGCTTTTTCAGCAGCATCTTTAAGACGTTGCATTGCCATTTTATCTTTTGATAAGTCAATACCATTTTCTTTTTTGAAGGTCTCAACTAACCAGTCCATGATTTTTTGATCAAAATCATCTCCACCAAGTTTAGTATCACCGTTTGTTGATAGTACTTCAAAGACACCATCACCTAATTCAAGGATAGAAACATCAAATGTACCACCACCTAAATCGAATACAAGGATTTTTTCATCTTTTTCAGTATTTTCAAGACCATATGCTAAAGCAGCAGCAGTAGGTTCGTTAACAATACGTTCAACTTCTAAACCGGCAATTTTACCAGCATCTTTTGTAGCTTGACGTTGTGAATCGTTAAAGTAAGCAGGAACTGTAATAACAGCTTGTGTTACTGATTCGCCTAAGTAAGCTTCAGAATATTCTTTGATGTATTGTAAAATCATAGCAGAAACTTCTTGTGGTGTGTATGATTTTCCTTGAATATCTACTTTGTAGCCTTCTTCTCCCATGTGACGTTTAATTGATGCAACAGTATCAGGGTTTGTGATTGCTTGGCGTTTAGCAACTTCACCAACTTGAGTTTCGCCATCTTTAAATGAAACAACAGATGGTGTTGTACGATTTCCTTCTGGGTTTGTAATAATTTTTGCTTCTTTACCTTCTAACACAGCAACAGCTGAGTTAGTTGTTCCTAAATCAATTCCTATAATTTTTGCCATAATTTATCTACCTCTTCTTATATTATTATTGAGCGACAACGACCATTGCTGGACGTAACACTCTATCTTTTAATTTATATCCTTTTTGAAGGACTTGAACAATTGTATCTGCTTTTTGATCATCAGAAGCTGGAACTGTTTGAACTGCTTGGTGAACATTTGGATCAAAAGTAACGTCATCAGTTGCAATTTCTATAACGTCATTATTAGTTAATGCTTTTTGTGCATCTTTATAAACTAATTCAATACCTTTTTTAAGTTGTTCGCCACTCTCAGTGTCAACCTCAATTGCCAATGCTCGTTCCAAATTATCGATAACTGGTAGAACATCTTTAGCTAATGATTGCCCGCTATACTTTAAGAGTTGTTCTTGTTCTTTCTTAAAGCGTGTATTCATATTTGCCATTTCGGCTTCTGCTCGTAAATATTTATCTTCCATTGTGTCTAAACTAGCTTGTAACTCAACTAATTTATCTGCATCAGAAGGCTTTTTACTAAATTTTTCTTTTACTTTATCAGTAACAGAACTTTTTTTCTCATTTTGATTAGTTGCTTCACTAGACTGATGTTGCTCTTGTGTAACATCTTCTTCAACTAAATCTTCTTTGGCATCTTTAACCACACACAACACCCCTTTTCTTATTTATCAAATTGTTGATAATAATCTAACAATTTTTTAGCAAGCTCATCACTAAATGCATCTAATAAACCAATCATTTTTGAATATGGCATATTTGTAGGACCCAATAATGCGATAACCCCTTGACCATGGTCACTAACATCATAACTAGCTGATATAAGACTATAGTTATCAAGTAATTGGTTCGTTAATTCCTCACCAATTTTAATTTGAATAGGTTTACCTTGAATTCCAATTAATTCACCAATATTCTTGTTATTTGATGTGTCTACTAAATCATATAATGATTTTAATTCATCCACGTTACTATCGGTAGCAAAATCTAATATATTAGATTTACCGCCAACAAAAACTTGTTCACGTGCTGCCTGCTTTAAAATATTACCAAAAATATCTAAAATACCAGCTGGCCTACGCATATAATTAACCAACATAACTGGGATACTTGTTCTTAACTTCTTAGAAATTTCAGCTAATGACAACCCAATTAATTGGTCATTCAACAACCTTGTTACGGCTTCTAAATCTGATCCGTTAATCGATTTAGGAATACTGAATGTCTGATTCTCAACAACGCCACTACTCATCACAAGAATAGCCATAATTCGATGATTTCCTAATGGTACTAATCGAAAACCTTCGAGACGACTTTCCATTGTTTCAGGTCGTAAAGAAATCGCTGTATAATTTGTTAAGTCCGAAAGAATCTTAGTTGATTCTGCAAATATTTCATCAATCTTTTGAAAATGAACACCAAGAGAATTTTGAATATTCGCTAATTCCGCTGCTGGAACAACGCCGGGTTTAACAATGTGATCAACATAATATCGATAACCTAAAAATGAAGGAATTCTACCAGAAGAAGAATGTGTTTTTTTAATTAACCCATTATTTTCCAATGTCACCATTTCATTTCTGATAGTTGCTGAACTTACATGCATTGGTAAAAAATCAACGACCGATTTAGAACCAACAGGTTGACCAACCTCTGTATATACTCTGACAATTGCTTCTAACACTAACATTTGTCTTTCTGTTAGCATGATCAATCACCTCTTTTTAGCACTTAACACAATGGAGTGCTAAGACAACTATTAATATACTAAATGTTGAGATTATTGTCAAGGAATGCACTCACTTTTTTAAAGAAAATGGCTGACTAAATATATCCTATTTAGTCAGCCATTAAACCAATACTTATATGTGTTGGTCAAAATAAGTATTAGTATTTTTTTTATCTTTATTTAATTGCGTAATTAATCCAGGAATACCTTCAAATTTAACTTCACTTCTCAAATATGCTAACCATTGAACCGTAACAATTTGGCCATAAATCATCTCGTTGAAATCAAATAAATTTATTTCGACCGTTAATTCACGATTTTTTCCAAACGTTACGTTGTAGCCAATAGATGCCATCCCACGATACCAGACATCACCAACCTGAACGCTAGTCACATATATTCCGGGTCCCGGAATTCGAATGTGTTCATTGAATTCTAAATTTAATGTTGGAAAGCCAAGTTCTCTACCTCTAGCTTCACCGTGAACAACTTTACCAAGTGTTTCATATTTATAGCCCAATAACTTATTAACATCGCTAATATGTCCGTTATCAATTTCCATTCTAATTCGAGATGAACTTATCTTTTGATGATTCGTCGCTAATTCAGGCACAGTAATAATTTCAAATTTTTGATTAGCATATAAAGGTAGTGTATCCATATTTGCGATATCTTTTTTACCATACGTATAATCAAATCCTGCAACTACTACCTTTACATGCAATGCAACCATATATTTATCGACAAAATCTTGTGGTTCCATTTTTGCTAAACTATTATTTAGCGTTAAAATATAAAAAATATCAACGCCTAATTGCTTCATTAATAATATTTTTTTTTCCATAGACGTTAAATATTTTACACTTTGTTCGGGTGCTTTTTGAAATTGTACTGACGGATGCTTATCAAATGTCATTACTGCAAGTTTAATATTTTTTTCGTTAGCTTTTTGCTTAGCTTCTTGTATTACTTTTTGATGTCCTAAATGAACACCGTCAAAAAAACCCATAGCAAGTGAAATAGAATCATTACTAATTTCGTTAGGGTTATACGGTTCAGTTAAATAAATAACTTTCATGTTCCAATATCTTCCTTTATCCTAAATCAAACATTGTCTCAGACTGATAACGATTTTTTTCACTATTCAATCTGTATAAACATCTAATTTTATTTTCATAAACTAGAGAAACTGTTGGCTCATTATTAAACGAATCAACTGCTAAAAATCCACCATTTTGGACAATAAGCCACTGTTCAGTTGTTAATTCATACCTTTTAAATGATGTTAGCGCTGTATCAATTGGATATAACAACGATTCTAACGTCCCATTGACTTTAGCCTCATTTAATTGGTCCAGGGTAAACGCCTTATCAATTCTAAAACCGCCGCTTTCCAGTCTAGTCAGGTCGGACATAACTGCAGGTACACCTAATTTTTTACCGAGATCAACAGCTAGCGTCCTAACATAGGTCCCTTTTCCACATGCAACTTCAAAATAAATTTTTTGTCTTTTATTTTCTAAATCATATTCTGTAGCTTTCGTTTGAATAAATGAAGTCACCGTTATTTGTCTTTCTGGACGTTCCACTGTTTCACCTTTACGAGCGTAATCATATAAGCGACGTCCGTTTACTTTAACAGCTGAGAACATTGGTGGAATTTGAATCATTGTACCTGTCATCTGGTTCATAACATCATCAATTTCTTCCGATGTGAAAGGATCTATAATCTCTTTTTCTTCGATTATTTCGCCATCTAAATCTTCAGTTTCTGTAGAGAAACCAAGTGTTATTTCACCCGCATATACTTTGCCAGAATTCATCAAATAGTTTACTGTTTTTGTCGCTTTACCAATACAAATCGGTAGAACACCATCAACATTTGGATCAAGAGTACCTGAATGACCAACTTTTTTGGTTTGAAAAATGCCACGACACTTAAAAACACAATCATGACTGGTCATACCACGTTCTTTGAATAGTGGAATAATTCCGTCCATTGTCTTACCTCCGTTAATATACTTTTAACAGTATATCATAATCAGTAAAACAAGGGATATCGATTCTAATTTTTATAAATATTGAAATTTCTATTTAAGAGATAACTATCTATCATCATTCCTAAATACCTATTTACCAACAGTTTTAGCTACGTTATTATTCACAAAACTTCCCATAAACATCATAATTTTTTATTCTTTCCATAACGTTATCCATTTCTTTTTGTAGTGCAGGCCGATTTTTATATTTCTTTTTCAAACCCTCACAAAGAGATATTGCTACTTCCTCATCTCCAAAGTTATTATACCGTAAAATATAATCGCCAATATTTTGATAGTCTTTTCTATTTTTAGCTTTAACTATTAAATCTTTAACTATGCTTTCAAACATCATGTTAGCTTCTTTGGGATATAGTGGGTAAATATATTTTCCATAATTCATAAATAAATTCAGATTTTTTTTAATTAATTGTAGCAAAATGGTAGCTTCGTTTTCATCTGCTAATATCTGTGCAAGTTGCCAATTATCAAGTGTTTTAGAAATGTTTTTCAGAATATCAGGGTATTCAGCTTTCCAAAATCCATTATCAACTAAAAGCTTTTTTAATTTTTTATAATCGGAATCATTGCCTTTATATAATGCCTGTTTTAAATACTCAATTCTTTTTTGAACTTGATTTGTCTCCTCATAGATAGTATCTAGTCGAGTATACCAAGGTTGTAAATATTGAATATTTTTATCATTATCTGTAATTAATTTTTTTAGTACTAATTTTTCTGCAACTTCATAGTCTTTTCTTGAAACAGCTAACTCAACTTTAAACATTCTAACATCATCAATATCTAAATTATTATTAATAATTTCTTCTGCTTCTTTAATTTTATTTACTTGGAAGAACAATTTAATTTTAAATAATAAATATTTACTTTTCCTATCTTGTTGTGTATATTCATCAAATCTTGTACTAATTTTATCGGCAATTTTCAATACTTTATCCGTATTTTTTGTATTTAGCAAAGGAAGAATGAGACTGAGTAAATCAAAATCACTCACCGCCCATTCATTCCAAAAATTTTTTTTAGCATATCGAATAACATTCGTAACAATTAATTTTTTCTTTTCATCTGCCCCATCTTTAACAGACAGTTTTTCTACATAAATCCGTATTTTAGAAAGTATACTCTCTTGCTCAATCATAAACCCTAATTCTGTATACTCACTGACCTTTACTAATTGTTCTAATAAATCTAATAATATTAACATAGGTGCTTTTAAATAATTTTGACTAAATCTCACGTCACAAATAGAGAGCAGATTATCGACTACTTCACTAATATTGTCGTATCCTCTCCACGAAACATACCCTTGTTTCCTATTTTCATAAATAATTTCTCGAATTCGTTCCTTTGCATCTTCTATTTCTTCTTCTTCATCCAAAAATCCCAAATCAGCTAATATATCATTCTTTATTTCGTATTTATTCTCAGTATATTTTGTTAGTAATCGAATTAATACTTCTTTTGACTGTGAAGTTAATAATTCTTTATATTGCTCTGAATTCAAATTAGTACCTCTTTCTAATATATATTTTGAAAATTAAATTAATTTTTTAAAGGAAATTACCACACTATCTAATGATTGTTGAATAGTGGTATAAGAAAAATTCATAATTCTTCAAATGAATTAGTATTCAACTACACCATATAATCAAAGATATGAGATACCAATACTTACAACTAATTTTACTTGATTACTATTAAAAATAAAAGATATGATTATATTATAAGATAATATCTCCATTGATGAGGAGAAAAAAAGGCCTAATCACTAAGGATTAGGACCTTCATAAAGTTATCCATCAACAACAGTTTAAATAGAGCAACAAACGGTATCAGGATTTTTATTTTAATATTCAGAATCTATCTTTTTAAGTAATTGATCAATTTTATCACCATATTGAACTGACTCATCTCTTACAAAAACCAATTCTGGTGTTTTATAAATTGATAATCTTGATCCAAGTTCACCACGAATTAATCCAGAAGCTTTTTCCAAACCACGTTGTGTTTTTTGTGCATCTGATGCCATATTTGACAATATACTATAGTAAATTGTCGCCTGTTGTAAATCACCAGTTACATTAACTCCCGTAATTGTGACACCTTCAACTCGAGGATCTCTCACTCGTTTTAAAAGAATATCATTAACTTCTTTTTGAATTTCTTGTGATAAACGACCTACACGGTAATGTTGTGTCATTTTATATCCTCCTATAGTTGTTATGAATTATTTAACTGGAACTTCTTCCATAACGTAGGCTTCAATTTGGTCGCCTTCTCTAATGTCATTGTATTTTTCAATCATGACACCACATTCGAAACCTTGTTTAACAATTTTAGCGTCATCTTTAAAGCGTTTCAAGCTTGCTAATTTACCTTCATAAATAACAATACCATCACGAATTAAACGAACGCCGCTATCTCTTTCGATGTAACCTTCAGTGACGTAAGCACCACCAATTGTTCCAACTTTTGTAACTTTATATGTTTCACGAATTTCAACTTGTCCAGTTATTTTTTCTTCAAAGACTGGTTCAAGCATTCCCTTCATAGCCGTTTCAATTTCTTCAATTGCGTTATAAATAACACGATGTAAGCGAATATCAACTTCGTCAGATTGTGCTTGAAGTTTAGCTTGAGGTGTTGGACGAACATTAAATCCTATAATGATAGCATTACTTGCTTCTGCCAAAGTAACATCACTTTCAGTAATTGCACCAGCTGCTTGATGAATGATATTAACTCGAACACCTTCAACATCAATCTTCTTCAAACTTCCTGCAAGAGCTTCAACTGAACCTTGAACATCTGCTTTAATAATAACAGCAACTTCTTTTAATTCGCCTTCTTTAAGTGAATCAAACAAGTTATCAAGTGTTACATGCGTAACATTTCCACGTTCTTTTGTTAAAGCACGTTTAGCACGTTCTTCACCAGCTGCACGAGCAGTTTTTTCATCATCAAAGACAACGAAACGATCGCCAGCACCTGGAACATCATTCAAACCAGTAATTTCTACTGGTGTAGCAGGTTTAGCTTTATTAACTTGACGGCCTTTATCATTTGTCATAGTACGGACACGTCCGAAACTATTACCAACAACAATTGGATCACCAACTTTTAACGTACCTTGTTGAACAAGTAATGAAGCAACTGTTCCACGGCCTTTATCAAGACGAGCTTCAATAACAGATCCAATACCCTTTTGTTTTGGATTTGCTTGTAATTCAAGAACTTCGGCTTCAAGTAAAATCATTTCTAATAATTCATCAAGGTTTGTGCCTGTTTTCGCTGAAATTTCAACGAAAATAGTATCACCACCCCAACTTTCAGGAATTAATTCATATTCAGCCAATTGTTCTGTAACATGAGCAGGATTAGCACCGGGCTTATCCATTTTATTAACAGCAACAATAATAGGTACATTGGCTGCTTTAGAATGATTAATTGCTTCAATTGTTTGAGGCATAACCCCATCATCAGCAGCAACAACTAAAACAGTGATATCAGTAATATCGGCACCACGAGCACGCATATTTGTAAATGCAGCATGTCCAGGTGTATCTAAGAATGTAATTGTTTTATTATCATGTTTTACTTGGTAAGCACCAATATGTTGTGTAATACCACCAGCTTCACCATCAGTAACATGTGTATGACGTAATTTATCAAGTAAGGTTGTCTTACCATGATCAACATGTCCCATGATTGTAACAACTGGTGGTCTTGAAACAAGATTATCTTCATTTTTAATTTCTGCATCAAACATTTTATCAATATCAGCAACATCTACATCGATTTTAGCTTCTGATTTAATACCATATTCTGCTGCTAAAATTTCAATTGTATCTGTATCGAGTGTTTGATTTTGGTTAACCATTACGCCTAACATAAATAATTTTTTAATAATTTCTGCTGGTTCACGATGAATCTTTTTAGCAATTTCAGCAACATTAGTTGCAGCATTGTAATATAAGATTTCTGGTAATGGTTTATCTTTTCTGGGTGATACAGGTGGTTTTGGTGTCGTTGAACGACGGTTTTTCTTATTTCTGTTACGTTTGTTATAAGGATTATTCCCATAACGGTTATTATTATTAAATCTCGAACGTCCTTGCTGATTAGCATTACCATTATTAGCAGTTCTAGCACTTGATTGTGTACTATTTTGAGGACGATTTGCTGGCTTTTCATTTGTTGTCTTTGGTGCAGCGTTAGTTGTTCTTGCTACTGGTTTTGAAGCTACCTGCGATGATTTTTGAGCAACAGGTTTACTATTCGTTGTTTTAGCAGGTTGTGCTGGTTTCTTTGCAACAGGTTTTGCTACTGGTTTTTTCGGTGTTGCATTAGATACAGTTTTTTCAACCATTTTCTTTGCAGCAACTACTTTAGCAGCGCCCTTTTTAAATTTATCGCGAATCTGACGTTCTTCATTATCACCAATAGTTGACATATGATTTTTAACATCAAAACCTTTTGTCGTTGCAAAATCAATAATATCTTTAGTATTTAATTCTAGCTCTTTAGCTAATTCATAAATTCTTTTTTTTCCCATATTTGCATGCTCCTTCTATATATCCATTAAGTCACACATCCTTCTGCTAAAACCTTTATCGGTAATAGCATACACTGTGCGCTGTTGTCCAACGGCCTCACTTAAACTGGCTTTTGAAAATCCAACATATAATTTAACATTATAGCTGTTGCACTTATCTGTTACTTTTTTTAAAGTCGCTTGTCCACAATCTTCAGAAAGAATAACCAATTTAGCTTTATTCTTCCTGACAGCATTCAATACTAGTCCTTCACCAGTCACCAACATACCTGCGCGTCTGGTCAAGCCTAGCATTTGTAAGAATTTTTGACTATTTTTCATCTTTAAATAATTCTCGTCTAGCTACCTGATGGTCAACATATTCGACAAGTTCTTCATAAAATGATTCGTCAATCTTAATACCGAATGCTTTATTGAATGTTCTTTCTTTTTGAGCCTGCTTCGCCACATCTACATCAAGAAAAATATATGCGCCACGCCCTGGTTTCTTACCTGTTGGATCTAAAGATACTTCATTTTCTTTATTCTTAACAACACGAACAAGTTCTTTTTTAGGTTTCATTTCACCCGTAACGATATCTTTACGCATTGGAATTTTACGATTAATCACTTTAATTTGCCTCCAAATCAATTACCGATCAGTTTTAATCGGCTTATTTGTTTGTTTCAGAAACTTCTTTTTCTTCACTACTGTTAACCATATCAGATTCAGATTTAATATCAATTTTAAACGTTGTTAATTTTGCAGCTAATCGTGCATTTTGACCTTTTTTACCAATTGCTAATGACAATTGGTGATCTGGCACAACTACAGTACAAGCATGATCATTTTCTGGATTAAAGACAACATTGACAACTTCTGCAGGATTCAAAGCATTAGCAATGTATTTTGCAGGATCTTCATTCCATTCAACAATATCCATATTTTCGCCTTTTAATTCATTAACAATAGTTTGTACACGTTGTCCTTTAGGACCAACACAAGTACCAACAGCATCGATATCTGGATTATTCGAACGAACAGCTACCTTAGCACGGTCACCTGCTTCACGAGCAATTGATACAATTTCAACTGTTCCGTCATATATTTCAGGAACTTCTTGTTCAAATAATCGTTTTAGCAAGTCAGGATGTGAACGACTAACAAAAACTTGAGGGCCTTTAGCAGCATTCTCAACTTTTGTGATATAAACTTTAATTCGATCATGTGGATTAAAACTTTCACCAGGAATTTGATCAATCTTAGCTAAAACAGCTTCCACTTTACCTAAATTAACATAAATATAACGATTATCATGACGTTCTACTTCACCGCTAACGATTTCATTTTCATATTGAATATATTGATCATAAACAATACTACGTTCAGCTTCACGAACACGTTGCATGATAACTTGTTTAGCAGTTTGTGCAGCAATTCGTCCAAAATCCTTAGGTGTAACTTCAAATCGAATTGAATCGCCAACTTCATATGCTTTATTAATCTCTAAAGCATCTTGCAAAC
The DNA here is from genome assembly GCF_056781975.1 of Dellaglioa sp. CoH-57-MRSF-19. The sequence continues at coordinate 33,056 of NZ_JBXAXW010000002.1, read as the reverse complement.
TAACTTCAAGACGTGAATCAAAGACTTCTTCGACTACTTCTTTAACCGCATAAACTGTAATATTACCTTTTTTTGAATCAAACTCTACTTCAACATTTTGTGCTTGATTGTAATGACGCTTGTATGCAGAAACTAATGCTGCTTCAATGGCATCAATAATAACTTCTTTTTTAATACCTTTTTCTTCTTCTAACACTGTAAGTGCACTTAATAGTTCTTTACTCATCTTTAATTTACTCCTTTATAAAAAGCTACTTAAAATTTGATAGCTAAGCGCGCCTTAGCTATTTTTTGACGAGGAATAACGATCGTTCTCTTACGCGTTTTGTCCATATAAACAACTGTTAATTCATCAGCTGTTAATTCCGTTAAGGTACCTTGAAAAATTTTAGCGTTATTAATAGGTTCATATAGTGAAATATTAACGTATTCATTCAAAGCTCTTTCATAATCTTTTTCCTTTTTCAAAGGTCTTTCAGCACCAGGTGATGAAACCTCTAAAAAATAAGCTTGTGGAATTGGATCAGGATTAATCTCATCTAATTTTTCACTTAAAATATCACTAACAGCAACACACTCTTCAATTTTAATGCCTTCAGGTTTATCAATGTAAACTCTTAAAAACCAACTTGGGCCTTCTTTAACAAATTCAATGTCCACCAATTCAATATTCTGTTCATCAACAATTGGTTGAACTAGCTCTGTGACAGTCTCTATAACAGTACTCACACGTTACCCTCCTTACATTTTCCCAATAAAAAGAGTGAGCATCGCTGCTCACTCAAACAAGATATCAAAATACTTTCTTTAATATAGCATAATTTTCTGAAAACATCAACAAACTGCTATGTTCTCACTTTTTAGAAAAAGACATCATCAAAAATAGATAGTTGATTTTCATCTGGTAATGCTTTTAAAACATTATTTTCAGTCATATACTCAATTAATGACTTAGAAACTTTACCACGTTTAGCTAAATCTTCTTTAGATAAAAATGGGCGTTCCTCACGAGCAGCAATAATTTGCTTAGCAACGTTATTACCAAGACCTGGTACAGCTCTAAATGGTGCAATTAACTTATCACCATCAATTATCCAATTTGAATCATCTGATTTATCCAAATCAATCATCCCAAATTGGAAGCCACGTTCAAGCATTTCATTGCTTAATTCAAGGACCGTCAACAAATTTTTCTCTTTTGTTGATGCATCCATCCCTTTATCATTAATATCTTTCATTGCTTTTTTCACTGCTTCTTTACCATGCGACATTGCGACTAAATCAAAATCATCTGCTCTAACACTGAAATAAGCACAGTAATATAACATTGGAAAATAAACTTTATAGTATGCAATTCGTAAGGCCATCAAAATATACGCAGCAGCATGTGCCTTAGGGAACATATACTTGATTTTTAAACATGCTCCGATATACCAATCTGGAATTTTTGCTGCTTTCATCTCAGTTTGATAATCATCTGAGATACCTTTTCCTTTTCGAACACCTTCCATAATATTAAAAGCGCTACCAGCTTCCATACCCATATGAATAAGCCCCATCATGATATCATCACGACAGCCAATAACTTCCGGCATCGTGATTGTTCCATTAGAAATAAGTTCTTCAGCGTTTCCCAACCACACATCTGTACCATGTGATAGACCAGAAATTTTTAATAGTTCAGCAAATGTTTTAGGTTTTGTTTCTTCTAGCATCCCTCGAACAAATCTCGTTCCGAATTCCGGAATACCTAATGTACCTGTTTTTGAGAAAATTTCGTCGCTAGTAACACCAAGTACTTCAGGCCCTTGGAATATTTGCATAACGCCCTTATCATCCGTAGGGATTGTTTTTGGGTCAACTCCTGATAAATCTTGTAACATTCTAATCATGGTTGGATCATCATGACCCAAAATATCTAATTTCAAGATATTATCGTGGATAGAATGGAAATCAAAATGGGTTGTTTTCCATTCGGAAGTTGAGTCATCTGCTGGATACTGGATAGGTGAAAAATCATAAACATCCATATAGTTAGGGACAACTAAGATACCACCAGGATGTTGACCGGTCGTCCGTTTAACGCCAGTTGACCCCTTAGCAAGTCGATCTATCTCCGCATTTCTAAACGTTGCTCCAGTATCACGTTCATAACCCTTAACATAACCATAAGCCGTTTTATCTGCAACAGTACCAATTGTTCCTGCACGGAAAACATAATCTTCCCCAAATAAAACTTTCGTATAATTATGCGCAATTGCTTGATAATCACCCGAAAAATTCAAATCAATATCAGGAACTTTATCACCATAAAATCCAAGAAAAGTTTCAAATGGAATATCATGTCCATCTTTATCTAATGGTGTACCACATTTGGGACAGTCTTGGTCTGGTAAATCAAATCCAGACCCATATTCACCTTTTTCATAAAAATGTGTATATTTACATTTAGGGCATCGATAATGAGGTGGTAATGGATTAATTTCTGTTATTCCAGTCATTGTTGCAACAAGACTTGACCCAACAGATCCACGGGACCCTACTAAATAACCATCTTTGTTAGATTTATGAACTAATTTTTGTGAAATTAAATAAATAACTGAAAATTCATTATCAATGATACTTGTCAATTCTTTATCAAGACGTTTAACCACAGTTTCAGGTAACTCTTCTCCATAAAGTTCATGAGCGCGATTATAGGTTAATTGTTTAATTTCTTCTTCAGAGCCATCAATTTTCGGTGCATATAATCGATCTTTAACTGGAGAAATGTCATCATCAATCATATTAGCGATTAAATTCGTATTTGTAACAACGATTTCTTTAGCAACATCCGCACCTAAAAATTGGAATCCTTCCAACATTTCATTCGTTGTTCTAAAATGTGCATCAGGTAAAATAGAACGATTTAACGGATTAGCACCACCCATTGAATTAACAAGAATTTTACGATAAATACTATCTTCAGGGTTCATATAATGAACATCTCCAGTCGCAACAACCGGCTTATCCATTTCGTGTCCTAAATCAACCATATTTTGTAAAATTTCCTCTAAATTTTGATTATCCTTAATTAATTCTTGATGGATTAGAGGTTCATATAATGCTTTAGGCTGAATTTCTAAGTAATCATAAAACTTAGCCTTTTCTTTAGCCTCTTCCATCCCTTTTTGCATCATTGCTGTAAATACTTCACCTGAGTCACACGCTGAACCAACGATAATACCTTCACGATATTTATTTAACTCACTTCGAGGGATGCGGGGCATCCGATAAAAATAATCTATCATCGAAGTTGAAACTAATTTAAACATATTTTTAAGTCCGGCTTGAGTTGTCGCAAGTAACGTAACATGGAATGGACGTGCTTGTTTGTAAGCATCATGCTCACCCATATGATCATTCAATTGAACATGTGACGTTATTTCAAATCGTTCCTTAGCATCTTTAATAAAGATATTACACAAAAGACCAGTTGTCTCAGCATCATAAATAGCGCGATGATGATGTTCCAAGTTAACATTGAATTTTTTGGAAAGTGTATTTAATCTAAACCCTTTTAATTCGGGATGTAAAAATCTTGCTAACGTTAACGTATCAATGATTGGATTTTGCATAGGTTCCATGCCATGACGTTCATATCCAGTATTCATAAAGCCAATATCAAAACTAGCATTATGGGCAACTAGAATACTACCTTCTGAAAATTCTCTAAATAATTTAAAAACTTCTTCTTCAGATTTTGATCCATGAACCATTTCATCCGTAATTGAGGTTAAATTAGTTGTTGTTTCAGATAAATGATGTCCTGGATCAATAAATTCATCAAATTCTTCAATGACATTTCCCTTTGTCATTTTAACAGCAGCTAATTCAATAACTTTATCAAATCGAGCAGATAAACCCGTTGTTTCCGTATCAAAAGTAACATAAGTGGCTTCTTCTAGATTTACATCCTTATCATTAAAAGCAATTGGAATACCATCATCAACAACGTTAGCCTCAACACCGTACAAAATTTTAATATTATTTTTCTTTCCAGCAGAATGAGCCTCAGGAAAACTTTGTAAGGTAGAATGATCCGTAATCGCAATTGCTTTTTGTCCCCATTTACTGGCTTGCTGTACATAATCCGTAATTGAATTTGTGGCATCCATTTGACTCATATTTGAGTGTAAATGTAATTCAACACGTCGTTCATCATCTGGAGCTGTTTCTTGACGGCTTGGGTGGTCGACTTGATTAATATCGTAAGCATTCACCACTAGATCTCGCATAAAATTATCTTCTTGTACTGCACCACGAACTCTGACCCATTCTTTTTCTTGAATAGCAGCAAACATCGCTTCGTCTTCTTCATTACGAGAGAATTTTTTTACGGTCATGGATGAACTATAATCCGTCATTTTAATGATCATTAATTGTCTTTCAGACTTAAGCGTCCGGATTTCCTTAGAGAAAATATATCCCTCAATAATAACCGAGCGTTCCTCTTCAATGATTTCAACCATCCGTTTTGCAGGCTCTTTTGTACTAATCTTTTTACCCATTTGAACAGGTCCATTAATTACAGTTTGAGAATCAGTCTTTTTCTTTTCATTTTGTTTCTGAATAGTTTCTGTTGCCTTCTGCATCATTATGGCATCTTGAGATTCTTTTCGCTGTCTAATTTCTTCTATTTTTTCTTGTGATTTTGATTCATCTAATAATGTATTAATATTTATCTGTGGAAATCCGACCATTTGATACGCAGTTTCAATTGGTCCTAATGCTTGACCTGTTAAGAACGTTTTTACAATTTCATTTTCAGCCATTAACATCACTCGTCTATCATCAAGATAAGGGACGTTCCCATGAAAAAGTTCTTGTACTAGCGAAGAATTAGCTTCACTATTTTTAACTGCCCATGTCCAATAATCGCCTAAAAGTTGGTTTGTTAATTCTGGTTGCTCAACTTGAACAGTTATTTTTGTTTTTGCAATATCTTTAAATGTAATTGCAATTTTATTTTCTAAGTCACTAAATAATGAAAATGGCAAAATTTTAGGGGCAACTAGCTTGAATTCCCATAGTTTTGACTTTTCATGAACAGTTACGGTTGAAATTTCAATTAAATCCAATATTTCACTATCTTGTTGGTCACTTGATTGAAAATTAATTTGTTCTAATAGTTTATTGAATAATTCTTTATTATTAAGCGACAAATGATTGACTCCTTTTCTAAAAATGAAAAAGAGACTGAGTCAAAATTTTCTTTTGAACTCAATCTTCTTTAACTAGTTTTGATTTTCTTCTTTTAATAAAATTGAGATAGAGCTCTCTAATTCGTCTTTCGTTACTTCAATCGTTTCACCATTTCTACGTAACTTCACTTCAACGATACCATCAGCAGCTTTCTTACCAACTGTAATTCGAACAGGTAATCCAATTAAATCTGAATCAGCAAATTTAACACCTGCACGTTCTTTACGATCATCAAGCAATACTTTGTAACCATTTTCAGTCATTTTTTTGTCAATTTCATTAGCTAGAGCCATTTGTTCATCATTTTTAGCATTAATTGGAATTACATGAACATCGTATGGTGCAATACTTCTAGGCCATACTAAACCATTTTCATCAGCTTGTTGCTCTGCAATGGCTGCAAGTAAACGACTAACGCCGATTCCATAACAACCTAATATCACAGGTTTTTCGCGGCCATTATCATCTAAGATATTAGCGCCCAATGCCTCAGAATATCGTGTTCCAATTTTGAAGATATGACCAATTTCAATCCCCTTAGTAAATTTCAATTCGCCTTCCCCTTCAGGTGAAGTTTCACCTTCTTGAGCCAAACGTAAATCTACAAATTTATCTACTCGGTAATCACGATCAATATTTGCGTTAAATAAATGAGAACCAGTCGTATTTGCACCAACGACCGCATTTATCATTCCCTTAATTCCTTCGTCGGCAACAATTGTTACGTCTTCTGTAACACCAACAGGTCCAAGTGAACCAAACTCTGCACCCAACACTTCAGTAACATCTGAATCAGTTGCCATACGTAAAAAATCAGCGCCTAATGTGTTTTTTAATTTAATTTCATTCAAAATATCATTTCCGCGCATTAAAACCATCACTGGTTTTTCATCAGCCATAAATAATAATGATTTTATTAAATTTTCACTTGCTGTATCAATAAATTTAGCCAACTCATCAATTGTTTTAATATTTGGTGTTTCAATTTTTTCAATATCTTTAATCGCTTCATGTGAATTCTTATATGTTTTCAAACTTTTTGCCATTTCTAAATTAGCTGCATAATCGCTCTTATCAGAATAAACGATTGTATCTTCACCAATATCAGAAATTGCCATAAATTCTTTTGAATCATTACCGCCCATTGCACCTGCATCACCAATAATACTTCTAAAATTAAGACCACAGCGTTCAAAAATATTTTGATATGCACGATTCATTTTTTGATAAGTATCATTTAAACTTTCTTCATCCGCATGGAATGAATAAGCATCTTTCATTAAAAATTCACGGCCTCTTAATATACCAAAACGAGGTCTATTTTCATCACGATATTTTTGTTGTATTTGGAACATTGTCAGTGGTAATTTTTTATATGATTTGATTTCATCACGAATTAAAGAAGTAAATGTTTCTTCATGAGTTGGTCCTAAAATAAATTTTCTATCATGTCGATCTTTTAATTTAAAAAGTGTATCACCATAGGTTTCATAACGACCTGTTTCTTCCCATAATTCAGCAGGAATAACGGCAGGTACAAGCATTTCAACCGCTCCAATTGCTTCCATTTCTTCGCGAATAATTGTTTCAATTTTTCTAATAACGGAGAAAGCTAATGGTAAATAACTGTACATTCCGGCTGAAACTTGTCGAATATATCCAGCTCGTAACATCATTTGATGACTGATAACCTCAGCATCGCTTGGAACTTCCTTCATTGTTGGTATTAATAATTGTGATTGTTTCATACTATTTTATTCTCCTTTTTCATTTAAAAGAAATAACGCTGAATATCATTCCATGTGACTAATATCATCAATATCATTAAAAATGCAAATCCAACTAATGTAATAACACCTTCTTTTTCAGGTGAAATTGGTTTGCCACGAATTCCTTCGATAATATTTAGTACTAATTTTCCACCATCTAAAGCTGGAATTGGTAATAAATTCACAATTCCTAAGTTAATTGATAAGAATGCAAGCAATGACACAACACTCGCCAACCCATAACTTGCTGCATTTGAAGTCACTGCATAAATTGCAACCGGACCACCAAAATCATTTAAGCTGACACCTTTAGTAAACATCCCTACTAATACAGCCACAATACTAGCCACGACACTCCATGATTGCGTAAACCCATAAGTAATTTTATTGATAAATGAGTGATCCATTTTAACTGTAATACCAATTTTACCGATCTTTGTTGAGTCTGTTTTACTTGATTCAGGTGTAATAACGATTGATTCTGTTTTACCGTTCCTTATTACTTTTAAGTCAGTTTTTTTATCAGGACGACTGCTAATCGCTGTCGTTAATTCAGTCCAGTTTGTTGTCTTTTTATCAGATACAGCTACAATTTTATCATTTGCTTTTAACCCCGCCCTTTGAGCCGCAGAATTCTCTTGAATTGTACCAATTTGATTCAAATTGGTTGCAACGCCACCTTGCATAAAAGCAAGTAGTATAAATGCAACAATAGCTAATAAAAAGTTATTCATCGGTCCAGCAAAATTCGTTAAAATTCGATTCCAAAGCGTAGCTGATTGAAATTGAACATCTTCAGGAGCGATTTGAATTTCTGTGCCATCTTTTTCAATTATTAACGCATCATGATCAACATTATATTTTTTTACTATCTCTTCATTACCATTTTCATATCCTGTAATCCAGAGTTCTTTTTGCAAATCACTATCTAGGTATTCGATTGGGATACCATTATACAGCGTTGTTTTTTTACTCGTATTAATCTTTGTAACCTTATTATTACTATCCAGTATTAAACTCATAGGCATACCAGGTTTTAAATCTTCATCTTCATCATCAGCGATTCCCGCCATTCTAACATATCCACCAAGAGGTAATATTCTTAAAGTGTACGTTGTACTACCTCTATGGAATGAAAGTATTTTTGGCCCCATACCAATTGAAAATTCACGAACTAAAATTCCAGCACGTTTTGCAAAATAGTAATGACCAAATTCATGAATCACAACTAAAATTCCAAAAACGATAATAAATGTAATAATCGTTTTAATCATGTGAATCCTCCCCCTTTAATTTATTACATTAACCCAAATAAATGCATAATTGGCCATACAAATATTAAACTATCAAATCGATCTAAAATACCACCATGTCCAGGTAGAATACGTCCAGAATCTTTTACACCATAGAAACGTTTAAACGCGGACTCAACTAAATCACCGCATTGTCCAAATACCGAAAGGATTAACGTAATCAAAATCATTATAGGAAAAGAATGATTTTGTGGGAAGAAGTAAATAAAGATACTTCCTAACAGTGTAGCCATTAATGTTCCACCAATTGAACCTTCCCATGTTTTATTTGGACTAATATGTGGTGCTAATTTATTTTTACCAAACTTACGTCCAAACATGTAAGCACCTGTATCTGTTGTCCAGATAACAATTAAAATATATGCTAATGTCATTAATCCGTTAAAATCGTTGCCTCTTGCCGCAATAAAATAATGAAATCCCATCCCGACATATAAAGAACTTAAGACAAAAACACCAGCATCATCAAATGAAAAACGATTTTTTGAAGTAACCATATACATTAATAGAAGTGCAACAAGAAAATAAAATACATTTACAGAAGAAATGTGAGCTGGTAAAAATTTAAACCACTTATCTGGTGCAATCACAGTTATTGTCATTAAGATACCAAAAGTAGCCTCTGGTGATATCAATAATTTTTTCTTCATTACAAATACTTCCGAAATACCAATGCATCCTAAAATTAAAGCAAATATCTGCAATGGTAGTCCACCAATAATAACCAATGGTATGAAAATACAGAGAGCCACAATTGCCGTAATTACGCGCTGTCTCATAAAAATTCTCCTATTCTTTTATACCACCGAAACGGCGGTCTCTTTTTTGATAATTTAGTATTGCATCTTTTAATGCATCTTCAGAAAAATCAGGCCATAATGTATCAGTAAACACTAATTCACTATAAGCAATTTGCCATAATAAGAAATTAGATATTCTTTCTTCACCACTAGTTCTGATTAGTAATTCCGGATCATTATAAGGTGCTAAATTACTAGTCATTAAATACTGGTCAATTGTTTTATCTGTTATCTCTTCAACGCTTAGTTTACCATTAGAGGTATCAGTTGCAATATTTTTGATAGCCGTCACAATCTCTGCTCGCCCACCATAATTTAATGCAAAATTAAGAACCATCCCTGTATTATCTTTAGTATCTTCCACTGCATTTTGAACAGCTAATTTTGTTTCATTTGGAAGCTGATCAATGTAGCCCATAACATTAACTTTTACATTCTTTTCAATTAATTCTGGTACAAACTTATCAAAAAAAGTACCCGGTAAACTCATCAGGTAATTAACTTCTGTTTCGGGCCGTTTCCAATTTTCAGTAGAAAATGCGTAAAGTGTTAAAACTTTAATCCCTAAATCACTTGCAGCCATAGTTACTGTTTTTACAGTATCCATACCGGTTTTATGTCCCGCAATTCTAGGTAAATGCCTTTTTTTTGCCCAACGTCCATTACCATCCATTATAACAGCAACATGTTTAGGAATTCTTTCCATATCCAATTGGATTAATTCATTTGTTTTATTTTTTTTAAAATTAAAAGCCATATTGTACCTCCAAGAATAGTTACATGTTCTATTGTAGCAAAAAAACAGGCACAAAACGACGCCTGTCTTAAAATAAAGCTATTTATTTAAACTGCTAAAATTTCTTTTTCTTTATCTGCTTGAATATTATCAATATTTTTAATTGATGCATTCGTCACATCTTGAGCTTGTTTTTCTAAATCTCGTAAATCATCTTCGGTTAAATCACCATTTTTTTCTGATTTTTTCAAGGCATCAACTGCATCACGTCTGATATTACGAATAATAACTTTAGCATTTTCTGCTTCAGCTTTAACGTCTTTAGCTAATTCCTTACGACGTTCTTCTGTTAATTGAGGAATAACTAATCGAATTGCTGATCCATCATTCGAAGGGCTAATTCCTAAATCAGCAACTAATAAACCATGTTCAATATCCTTCAAAGCACTTTTATCAAATGGCGTAATTAAAAGTACGCGAGCTTCTGGTACTGAAATTTGTGCAACTTGATTAAGTGGCGTTGGTGCACCATAATAATCTACTGTCACATTATTCAATAAACTAGCATTAGCTCGACCAGCCCGAATATTACCAAGATTTTTTTGAAGTGAAACCTCTGCTTTTGACATTTTATCTTGAGCATCAACTAATATAGGTTCTGTTATTTTCATTTATTTTCCCCTAACGGTTGTTCCGATGGTTTCACCGAGAACAACTTTTTTTATATTTCCTGGTTCGTTCAAATTAAATACGACTAACGGAATATCATTATCCATCGATAATGTACTTGCAGTTGTATCCATAACTTGTAAGTTTTTATTAATTATATCTAAATGTGTTAATTCTTCATATTTTGTTGCTGAGTCATCCTTTTGAGGATCAGCAGAATAGACACCATCTACGCCATTTTTTGCCATCAATATAACATCAGCATTAATTTCTGCAGCTCTTAACGCTGAAGTTGTATCTGTTGAGAAATATGGTGAACCCGTACCCGCAGCAAAAATAACAACGCGACCTTTTTCAAGATGACGAACAGCTTTACGGCGAATATAGGGTTCTGCAATTTGGCGCATTTCAATAGCTGTTTGAACTCGAGTTGGGACACCTACAGACTCAAGATTATCTTGCAATGCTAGTGCATTCATAACTGTTCCTAGCATCCCTATATAATCTGCCTGCGCACGTTCCATACCCATTGCGGCTCCAGCTTCACCACGCCACATATTACCACCACCAACAACGATAGCGACTTCAACACCCATTTCTTGAATTTCTTTTAATTCTTCAGCAACTTTTCTAATTACAGGTGGATTAATACCAAATCCTTGTTCTCCGGCTAATGCTTCACCGCTTAACTTCAACATAACGCGTCGATACTTAACATCTGACATCCAATGTTCCTCCTACAATCTATTTACAATTATTTTACCATATTTTAGGTATAATTAATAATTCAATTTATATCAAAATAAATTTATTAAAAAAAGTTTGTGCTTAAAGCACAAACTTTTGGATTGTAGAAAATTATTTAATTTGGCCCATAACTTCGTCTACAAAATTATTTTCTTTCTTTTCAAGACCTTCTCCAACTTCATAACGGATAAATAATTTAACTTTTCCACCCTTAGAAGCAACATACTTAGCAACTGTCATGTCAGGATCTTTAACAAAATCTTGATCATCTAAGCTAATATCAGCTAGATATTTATTTAAACGACCCTCAACCATTTTTTCAATGATATTTGCTGGTTTGCCTTCATTAGCAGCTTCTTTAGAAAGTACTTCTTTTTCATGTGCCAATTCATCAGCAGGTACTTGTTCACGAGATACATACTTAGGATTAATTGCAGCAACATGCATAGCAACATCTTTAGCAGTTGATTCATCAGCATCTGTAACGACAACAAGTGTTGAAATTGAGCCACCCATATGTGAGTATGATCCAAAACTTTCATTATCAGTTTTTTCTACTAATTCAAAACGACGTAATGAAATTTTTTCACCAATTACTTGTGTTGCTTCAATTAAATCATCATTAATTGTGCCACGGTCTGTTTTAATTGTAAGTGCTTCTTCAACATCTTTAGGATGTGCTTCAGCAATTTTAGTAGCAATCAATTTAACAAGTGTTTTGAATTGTTCGTTTTGAGCAACGAAATCAGTTTCTGCGTTAACTTCAACAATAGCTGCAAAGTTACCAGAGAATTGAACATCAGATAGACCTTCAGCAGCAACACGGTCACTTTTTTTAGCAGCCTTTGCCATACCTTTTTCGCGGAGGAAATCGATTGCTTTTTGCATATCACCGTCAACTTCAACGAGTGCTTTTTTTGCGTCCATCATACCGACACCAGTTGTATCACGTAATTCTTTAACTTGAGAAGCAGAAATTTTTGCCATTTGAATGGCCTCCTTGTTTAAATAATTTAATTGATTTTATATCTAAAAAAACTGCCTCAAAAGAAAGGGCCATTACAGTACCTAATTTTGAGACAGCCTAATTTATTTACTATTCAGCAGTTTTTTTATCATTTCCGCCTTCAACAGCTTCAACGATATCTTCGATTGAATCTACTTTTTCGTCAGCCTTTTTGAAAGAAGCTTCATTCACTTCTTCTTTACCTTGATTAGTTTCAATAATAGCATCAGCCATTTTTGCAGTAATCAAACGTACAGCACGAATTGCATCATCATTTGAAGGGATTTTTACATCAATTTCATCTGGATCACTATTTGTATCAACCATAGCGATGATAGGAATATTCAATTTTTGAGCTTCCTTAACAGCGATACGTTCTTTACGAGGATCAACAATGAATAATACATCAGGGATGCGAGGCATATCTTCAATACCACCCAAGAATTTTTCAAGACGATCTCTACGTTTAATTAATAAAGAAACTTCTTTTTTAGGAAGAAGATCAAATGTGCCATCTTCTGACATTTTTTTGATTTCTTTAAGACGTTTGATACGTTTTTGAATTGTGTTCCAGTTAGTTAAAGTTCCACCTAACCAACGATGGTTAACAAAGTATTGTCCAGCACGAGTTGCTTCTTCTTCAATAGCATCTTGTGCTTGTTTCTTTGTACCAACAAAAAGAACAACACCATCATCTTCAGCAGCTTTTTTCATTGATGCATAAGCAGCATCAACTAATTTAACTGTTTTTTGTAAATCAATGATATAAATACCATTTCTTTCAGTAAAGATGTATGGTTTCATCTTTGGGTTCCAGCGACGTGTTTGATGTCCAAAATGAACACCGGCTTCGAGCAATTGTTTCATACTAATAACAGCCATAATGTAGTGCCTCCGAGTAAAAGTTTTATTTTCCTCCCAAGTGTTCAACTGTGCTAAGACTCTCCCGAGCACCCTCAGTCACATCCCACAAGGTGTGAATTGATGTTTTAACATCGTCTTTAAGTATACAAAATCTAAAATTAGAACACAAGTCTTATTTTTAATTATTTAACTTCTGTTTCCACAACGCCTGTTGTTAAAAATTGATAAGCACTATTCAAAGCAATTTCAACCATATTTTTAACTGCAGTTTCAGTATAGAATGCAATATGAGGTGTTAAAATAACATTTACCATATCTAAAAGTTCATTAAATAATGGATCTTCAATAGATGAGTCCGTTAAATCATGATTAAATATTGGATTTTCGAATTCATACGTATCTAAAGCTGCTCCACCAACTTGTCCTGATTTTAATGCGTCAATTAAATCTTCAGTATTAATTAACGTTCCACGGGCTGTATTTACAATCAGAACTCCGTGTTTCATTTTTTCAAATGAATCTCGATTAAGCATGTGTTCATTCTCTTTTGTAGCTGGCGTATGTAATGTAATAACGTCTGCTTGTTCGAACAACTCATCTAATGTATCAACATAAATACCACTCTTTTTTAATTCAGCATTTGGATAGACATCGTATGCAATAACTTTTGCACCGAATCCTTTGTAAATGTCCATTGCAACCCGGCCAATACGTCCAGTTCCAATAACACCCACGGTTAAGCTTCTCAACTCGCGTGAAATATTTGGAGCCCAACGATAGTCTTGATTTTTAATTTTTAAATTAAATTCTGGTGTTCTTCTTAAGAGTTGCATCAATTGTGTCACAGAAAATTCAGCAATCGCGTTAGGTGAATACGCTGGGACATTTGTCACCGTCACACCGTATTTTTTAGCTGCAACTAAATCAATATTATCAACCCCGACATTTCTAACAGAAAGAATCTTAATATTCATCTCTTTCATTTTAGAAAATAATGTTTCGTTATAAGGGATTGTTTGCAATGCAATAATACCATCAAATCCATCCGCTTGCTGTATCGTTTCATTCGTTAATAAATCTTGAGTAATTTCAACATCAACTTGATTGTCATCAGACCATTGATTACCAAATCCAACTTCATCTTTTCTCATACCGAACGCAATTAGTTTCATAATACAAAATCCTCCATTTTCTGACTAATTTTATTTAAATTTAACTTCTTTATCAGAATGTCCTGTTTCTATTAAGTCTTTACTTGCATTCAAAGCATCTATAACCATATTCCTGACAGCAGGCTCTGTATAGAACGCTGTGTGTGGGGTAATTAACACATTCTCACGTTGCAATAAGTTTTTAAAAGTACCATTTACTTGTGATTCTGTTAATTCTTTATTGAAATAATCAGTCTCATTTTCAAGTGTATCTAATGCGGCACCGGCTACTTTCCCTGAATCTAGCGCTCTTATCAGTGCATCGGTGTCAATCAATGTTCCTCTGGCCATATTCAAAATATGCACACCATTTTGCATTTTACTAAATGCTTCGTCATCTAATAAATGATAATTATCTTCAGTAGCAGGGCTATGAATTGTGATAACTGTTGATTTTGCATATAGCTCATCTAATGTATCAACATAGATTCCTTCTTCTTTCAAAGCAGGATTTTGATAAATATCATATCCAATAATTTTTGCACCAAATGCTTTAAAAATTTTAATGGCTGTTTGCCCAATTCTTCCTGTACCAATCACACCAACTGTTTGTGTGCGGATTTCTTTAGAGATATCGGGTTCCCAAGTGAAATCGTTATTCTTCATTTTACGATTAAATTGTGGTGTTTTTCTAAATAACTCCAACAATTTAGCTACAGATAGCTCCGCAACAGCACTTGGAGAATAAGATGGCACATTCGTCACAATCAATCCATACTTATTAACTGCATCCCCATCAACGTTATCCACACCAGTATTACGAATCGATAAATAATTAATATTTAAATCATGAATTTTTTTAATTAATTCAGGTGTATAGTCCTTTTGTTGGTAGGCAACGATAGCGTCATAATTTTCTGCTAATTGAACTGTTTTTTCGTCTAATAATTCATTAACAGTTTTTATTTTAATTTGATTATCTTTTTCCCATTCTTGGACATACAATAATTCATCTTCTCGGATACCATACGCAATGATTTTCATAATGTTATACCTCTTTATTTTAAAATTTATACTTTCATTATATCATTTGAAATCTTTTTATACATTATTTCAGATTTCAACTGATTGCTTTTTTAAATAAGCAATTTTTTTATCTCTTGATTGGTGTTTGAAAGCATATTCTTTCTTTAATGCTTCAGATTTCGTTTCAAATGATTCCTGCAAAATCATTTTCAAAGGCCGTCTACTAGCTAATTTTGTGTACTTTGCACCTTTCCCTGCATTATGCGTTGCAAGTCTTTTTTCGGGATCCGTTGTAAATCCGCCGTATAGTGTATTATCAGCGCACAGTAATACATAGAAATAATATTTTTTTTCATCTTCCATAAACAATCTCCTGAACCATTTGTGTGTACTCATCATCGTTACCATAAACAACAATAGGAGGCATAATCCTAATTCCTGCTGCATTGCCATCCTTAATTGCTTCAATTAGGACCATGTTAGCCTCTTTTCCCTCTTTTGGATGAACAAATTGGATTTTTTTAGGCGCCAACCGATGATTAACCATTTTACTTAGAATTTCAGGCAATCGATCAGGACGGTGTACGAAAAAAGTTTTCCCCTTCATTTTCAATAAACCGCTAGTAATTTCTAGAATACTATCTAAATTAGTTGTAATTTCATGTCGTGCAATTGCTAAATACTTGTTAGGATTCTGAGAAGATTGTGGCGTATTTGGAAAATAAGGTGGATTACACAATACGGTATCAATTGAGTCTTTTTCTAGATAATCAAACGTGTTGATTAAATCTGTTTGCTTAACTTGTACTTGATTTTCCAAGTGATTCAATTCAATACTTCTATTTGCCATATCAGCTAATTTTTCTTGAAGTTCAATCTGATAAATTTGACCCTTTGTTTTTTGACTAACAAATAACCCGACTGCACCATTGCCCGCACATAAATCAACTATTTTAGTTGATTCTTTTCTTGAAACATCTGCAAAATGGGCTAATAAAACAGCATCCAGTGAAAAAGAAAAAACATCTGAACTCTGAATGATTTTAATTTGATTTGAGTATAATTGGTCAATACGTTCATTGTTATTAAGTGAAACCATTTTTCATTACCCATTTTCTATAATTTTTTTTAAACTTGCAACTTTTAATTTAATTAGTCATACTTACCATACAAAGTTTAAAATTTGAAAGGATTGTTGCCACATGTTTTATTCATTTGCACGAGGTATTGTACGAGTACTTTTATTCTTAATCAATGGGAATGCCCACTATATTAATAAAGAAAAACTACCTGAAGGATCGTATATTTTAGTAGGTCCACACCGAACTTGGTTTGACCCCCTTTACTTTGCCTTAGCTGGTAGTCCTAAAAAGTTTTCATTTATGGCAAAAAAAGAACTATTTGTAAATCCAATTTTACGCTATATCTTAATTCATGCCAATGCTTTTCCAGTTGATCGAGAAAATCCAGGTCCATCAACAATTAAAACGCCAGTTAAATTTTTAAAAAAAGGCGAATTATCATTAATTATGTTTCCCTCAGGTACCCGACATTCCGAGGAATTAAAAGGTGGTTCACTCTTAATTGCTCGAATGGCACAGGTACCCCTAGTTCCAGCAGTCTATCAAGGTCCATTAACCTTAAAGCAACTTTTCAGTAGAAAAAGAGTAACCGTTTCATTCGGTGATCCAATCTATTTAGACAAAAAAACAAAATTGACTGATGAGGTCCAAACAGAAATGGACACCCAATTAATGGCTGCATTTCAAAAATTAGATACTGAAATTAATCCCAATTTTAAATATGTTGATCCCCATAAAAGTAAAAATAATAATTAAATTCCAAAAAAAATACTGGTAGGAAATCATATTGATTTTCTACCAGTATTTTTATTTAAAATTAAACTTAATCATCTGATATATTTTGTAAACTATACATGTCAGCGTATTTACCATTTAATTTTAGTAATTCTTCATGTGTTCCTCGTTCAACAATTTGACCCTTATCCAACACTAGAATTTGGTTAGCGTCAACAATAGTTGACAGTCTGTGTGCGATAACAAGCGTCGTTCTATTTTGTCTCATTTGTTTTAACCCATCTTGTATAAGTTGTTCCGTCTCCGTATCAATATTAGCTGTAGCTTCATCCAATATTAAAATTTTGGGATTAGTTACAATCGTTCTCGCAAATGAAATCAATTGCTTTTCACCAGCGGAGTATGTTGCCCCTCGTTCAACAACTTTCGTTTGATACTGCCGAGGTAATTTATCAATAAATTGATCAGCATGAACAAATTTAGCAGCTTTTTCAATTTGTTCATCAGTAATATCTTGATTAAACATTCTAATATTTGAAGCAACATTACCATAAAATAAAAATGAATCTTGTAATACAAGCCCCATTTTTTTACGTAACTCTTCTGTCGAATATTTTTTAATATCTAAACCATCAATTAAAATTTGCCCTTCTTCAAAATCATAAAATCTCATCAAAATATTGATGGTTGAACTTTTACCACTACCCGTGTGTCCAACGAAAGCAAGTGTTTCACCAGGTTGTACCGTAAATGATATATTCTTTAAAACAGCATTCTCATCATCATAAGAAAAAGTAACATTTTTGAATTCAATTTTACCTTCAGTAATTGTGGCTCCTGCCACGGGTGTTTGTTGTGGTTCTATTGTTTGGTCATCAAGAACACTAATGATTCGGCTACCTGCAACGATTCCATCTTGGAAAGTTGTCAAATAATCCATTAAGTTTGTCATGGGATTGAAGAAATTTTGTAAATATGTTAGAAATGCATATACCATTCCTGCTTCAACAAAATGATCTAAACTGCTAATTCCAAATAACCCAAGTGTCATTACTACAGCCAATGCATAAAATAAACTAATAATTGGTGAAAGTAACAATGAATTAGTTCGAATCATTTCAAATCTTTTTTTCAAATAAAGTTCATTAGTGTCCTCAAATTCGCCTTCAATCCGTTTTTCTTGGCGAAATTGTTGAATCACATTTATTCCAACGATAGATTCATTTAATTTAGTATTTAATCGACTCAAATATTCTCTCATTTGTCGATAAACCTTTGAACTAAACCGTTGGTAATACCATGTTGTTATTAGTAAAATTGGTATAAAAATCAACGTTACCAATGCAATCTGTGGCTTGGCAATATACATTGCTACAAAAGCAGAGATAAGTGAAAATACACCAACGATTAATGTCATAAATAGCGTCCAAAAATCTGCTAATGTCATCGTATCATTAGTAACCCTAGAAACAACAGCTCCAGCCGGTGTCTTATCAAAGTAACGCATCCCTAACGTGTGAATTTTTTTAAAAAGAATGACACGTATTTTTTCTAATGTTTTTTCTGCACCCATTGAGTACAAATACATTTGAATGAATTGAGTAATTGCTTTTAAAATTACACCGATAAAGTAAAGACCCGCAAATAAAAACATAATATTTAGTGGTGTTGATTTCGATTGAAGATAGTTATCCATATAATACTGTAAAAGAAGAGGTAGTAATATATTAATTCCACTTAATATGGCCGCAAATAAAATTGCGATTAAAAAATCGGCTTTAAAATCTTTTGTATAGGGCAACAATCTTTTAATAACTGTTCTTTGTTCTTTACCGCTCAGTTCTTTTTGCCAGCTAGATTTAGGCTTTTCACTCATTAATTTCATCTCCCTCTAACTTGCTTTCAAGTTGTTGTTTAGTTGTCATTTGATAGTACCAACCTTTTGATGTCATTAACGTATCATGCTGTCCTCGCTCAATAATTGTTCCACCATCAATTACGATAATTTCATCTGCATCTTTTACACTACTCATACGGCTTGCAGAAATAATAGTTGTTTTATTTTGACGTTTCTCTTTTAATCTAGTTAAAATAATAGATTCCGTTCTGGCATCAACTGCCGAAAGAGCATCATCCAAAATTAATAGCTCTGGATTAATTACAAGGGCACGAGCGATAGCTAAACGTTGCTTTTGGCCACCAGAGAGGGATATTCCTTGTTCTCCAACCTCTGTTTCATATTTTAGTGGTAATTCAGTGATATCACTATCCAAATCAGCATTAAATGCAGCCATTTCAACCTTTTCTTTTGTTAAATTCATATTAGCAAAACGTATATTATTTAAAATAGTTGTTGAAAATAAAAAGCTTTCCTGAGGAACGTAACCAATTGACTTCAGATACGTATCTAAGGCATACTCTTTAATATTTGAATTATTAACTGAAATCATTCCGTTGTATGCATCAAATTCACGAAGTATCAATTTCATAATCGTTGATTTGCCAGCACCCGTTTTTCCAACAATGCCAAGAGTTTGACCAGAACCAATTTCAAATTTAACATTATGCAAGCTTTCCCGATCATCATCTGGATAATTAAAATGCTGGACATCAAATTTAAAAGATCCCACCGGTAATTTATCTAACCCCTTTTCATTATCTACAATGCCACTTTTTTGATTTAATAATATTTGAACACGATCATAACTAGCATTTCCACGTTCAATAACATTAAATAATCGACCAATAGCAAACATCGGCCAAACAAGTAACGCAATATAACTTATAAATGAAATCAGTTGTCCAATTGAAATAACGTTGTTAGCCACATAGTATCCACCTAAAATGATAGTGCAAACATATGACAATCCAATAATTAAACTTGTTATTGGATCAAACAATGCATCCAATAAATTAACTTTTCTATTAATCTTGATAGTTTCTTCAACTTTTCCTTCAAAATCTTCAATATCTTCTTGTTCTTGTCCAAGAGTCTTAATCACTTTAATTCCGCTGACACTCTCTTGCGTTTTATTATTCAACGTTGAAAACGCTGCTTGAGATGTAGAGAAAGCAGTGTGTATTTTAGTTCCTAAATATCTAGCCATAACCGCCAATAAAGGTAACGGAATAATTGCTAAGATTGTTAAACGCCAATCTATTAAAAATATCATTGCAATTATAGTTGTCCCACCCGTGATAATTGAATCAGCAAAAGTTAGTATACCTGCACCAGCAACCTGCTGAATAGCTGTTAAATCATTCGTTGCATGTGCCATCAAATCGCCTGTTCTATTTTGCTGAAAAAAAGATTGATCCATTTGCATAAAATGTTTAAATAATCGAGTACGTAAAATTTTTTCAAGGCGAGCAGCGCTACCCCAAATATTGGTTCTCCAGATATATCTAAACAGATATTGCCCTAATGCAACAAAAACTAAGATACTAATCCAAATTGCTAACTTACTCACTGTTAGTTCATTTTCACTCATACTATCAACGATATTTCCAATAATTTTAGGTGGAATAATTTGGAAGATTGCCACTAAAATCAGAAAGAATACTGCGATTCCATACGATTTTTTTTCTTGTTTAAAAAACCATCCAAGTTTTCTAAATATAGTCATTCTAACTCCTCCTTTTTATAAAAAAAAACAAGCAAAGGAAATCCTTGCCTGTTCATAAAATATTAAATTATTTTTTTTGCGAACTATTTTTTGCTTGTGCATTCATAGATGACATCATCTGATGTAATTTCTTTTCAGAAGGTTTTTGGCCCATTTGGACCATCATCATTCTTAACATATCTTCATTGATTGGTGGGTTCTTTTGTAAATATGTTTCCATATACTTACGAGCACCGAAAAATCCTCCGACAAGTCCAACTGCTAACGCAATAACGGCGATTAAAATCGTCATTCCCATTGACATAATTCAAGACCCCTTTCAATTCACTTCAATCACTAATTCTACACAATTTTCACATAAAAGAAAAGGTAAATCTATTCAAATTGGGAACTATTTTCTTAGTTATCTCGTAAACCTTTATCACGTTGAACTTTTTTTACTTTGTCAGGTGTTACTTCTTTACCTGTTTTATCATAAACCTGCATCATTTCAACTCGACTTCTAAAACTTTCTCTAAATAATGCAAGATACGTTTCACGAAGTTCTTTTCTTTCAGCTTCTTCAGCCTTTGTTAAACCTTCATCAGTTTTACTTTTTGCAGCTAATTCATTTATTCTTGGTGCTAAATCTTCTGGGATCATTTATTATCACTCCTTAAAATTTCACTCATAAGCATACCTGATAATATGATAAAAAACAATTATTCAAATTAACCGAACGTTTGTTTGCAACAACTACTTTCATATGCTACTATTAAAATAATAAATAATGATGATGAGGTGTACTAAATGACAAAAGCATCTGACAGCAAACAACTTGCAGTCTTGCGCTTTATTCATGAACGAGTGGACACGAAGGGTTATCCACCAACTGTTAGAGAAATTGGCGAAGCTGTTTCTCTATCATCTACTTCCACTGTTCATGGACACATTGCTCGACTTGAAAAAAAAGGATTACTAACTAAAGATCCCACCAAACCTAGGGCAATTGAACTTACACCACTTGGATTAGATGCGATTGGCGTTAATAGTCATGAAAATTTAATTCCAATGGTCGGGACCGTTACTGCTGGTGTACCCATTTTGGCTGTTGAACAGGTAACTGATTATTTCCCCCTCCCACCTGACTTTAATTCCTCAGATGATTTATTCATGTTAACAATTCGCGGAGAAAGCATGATTAATATTGGGATATTAAATGAAGATCAAGTTATTGTCAGAAAACAGTCAACTGCTGAAAATGGTGAAATTGTTATTGCAATGAATGAATTTGATGAGGCAACCTGTAAAAGATTTTTCAAAGAAGAAAATCATTTTCGTCTCCAACCCGAAAATGATTCAATGGAACCAATTATTTTAGATTCTGTCTCTATTTTAGGCAAAGTCATTGGACTCTATCGTCATTTTTAATGAACAAAGCAGAAAAAGCTACTAAATTAGTCAGACTAATCTAGTAGCTTTTTCTATTGAATAGAATATTGCCTTTGCATATTTTTGCTGCCTATTAAAATATATTTAGATTTATCATTACTGTAATCTAAATAAATATCTGCTCCATCATTTTTTAAATGATTTTGATACATATTCTCGTATAATTCAATAGAAACTTGAACACGTTCTTCTAAATTAATTTTCGGTAATTGACTCTTGAAATTATCTGTTAATGTACCAGAAAAGAATTCTCCAACTGCCCCTGAACCATAGCTATACATCCCTATTCTATCACCGGCCTCTAAATCATTACTATTTTCAAGTAAAGATATAAAGCTTAAATATAGTGAGCCAGTATATAAATTTCCAACCTGATTATTATACTTTTTAGCTGCCTCAAATTCTCGTTCTAATTCAATTTTTTTGCTATCTGTCGCTTCATTAAGGACTTCTCTTAAACCTTTAACACCAAGTTTTGTATATGGCAAATGATATAAAATAGCCTTAAAATCAGCAACAGTTAATCCTGTTTTATTTTTATACTCATTCCATGTTTGATTAAAAAAATCTAAATATACGTTCTGAGAAGTTTTACCGTCTACAAGTGCTTCGCTGTGATTTAATGGGCGCCAAAAATCCATAACATTTTCCGTTACAAATCCACTATCTGCATCTAATAAAAGTATTTTTGGGTTTTTCGTAATAATCATTGCGACAGCGCCGCCACCTTGTGTAGGTTCACCCGCAGTATTTAGACCATATCTAGCAATATCAGCACCAATGACTAAAACCTGACTATTTGGATTAAGCGACACATGTCCTTTTGCCAATTGAATAGCGGCCGTTGCTCCATAGCAAGCTTGCTTAATTTCGATTGATCTCACGTGTTTTAAGCCTAAAAGACCTGAAACGTAGGCTCCTGCCGACTTTGAATTATCAATACCGGATTCTGTTGCAAAAATAACAAAGTCAATTTTGTCTCTATTTTCGTTATCTATTAATAGATCTGCAGCATTTGCACCCATCGTCACCACGTCCTGTGTCGGCGGTATAACAGCCATTTTTGATTGGCCAATTCCAATTAAATATTTATTAGGATCTACATTTCTGACATTAGCTAATTCTGACATATCAACGTACTGATTCGATGTAAAAAAATTAATTCGATCAATTCCAATTTTCATTAATCTTCCAGCTTCCATTTATTATATTGTTTTTATTGTACTTGATGTCTCATTTGATGGCAAGATTTGGTATCACTGGTTTAAAAAGGTATCATTATTCAGTTTCAAATACTAAACCTAAATACTTTTATTACTACCCTAGAAATATCTTTATCAATAAACTATCACACTCGGCGAACAGATAAAATTTGGCAACGATTACAAGACTCATTGGTCGTATTGCACTTAATTGCACTTAATTGCACTTAATTCCCCTTGAATACTAATTATAGAATCACTTTATGTATTCTCTTGTAATTGTCCAGTTAGACGTATAAAATTTAACCATATATTTATACGAAAAAGGGGATTAATATGATTGCACAAACATTTTATTTAATTGTTTTAATTATTTGGGTGTCTATGATTGGGTTAACTATTTGGGATAAAGGTTTGACTAATTTTTTTAAATATATATTCACCCCTACAAAAATACCAAGACAAAATAGATTTAAACACCCTTTTTTGTCGTTTTTAGTTATTCAAGAAAAAGAACAAAAATTTTATTTTTATGCAGTAAGTTTTTTAATAGGTACAATTTTTGGTCTAATGTTTTTCCCCAGGTTCTTAATTTTAAGACTACTAACATTTAGCATTGCTTCATTACTGTTTTGTTATAGTTTTTTTTCATACCTAAAATTATTCCCTAAAAAAACAAAACTCTGGCAAATTGAATCGTATTTATTATTACTTATTACTACATTCATTTTTTATCTAATTAATTATATGAATTTGATTACACCACTAATGGAAACAACAGTTATTTTTACATTTATATTAGGTATTATTATCATTACCTTTAGTTCATTCTATTTATTAAAATTACTTTCATACATTGTTCAAAATAATTTTGCACATACTGTACAGGTTATTGCTGAATTTGCATTAAATATTTTCTATGAAGGTTTGCTTGTTGGAACTTCTTTAATAGGCGTTTTAGGAGGTGAATCAAAAGTTACCGAATTTGTCTCTAAGTTACCCAGTGTCCATGTTGTTGATCACTTAGTAGCTATTTCATATTATGGCTTGAGTGATTTTTTTGGAGACCCCATAAATTCTATTCAAAATGTTCAGTCATATCCAACAATAATTTTATATATTCATCTGCTAAGCTTATTATTTGGCGCAAGCTACACGTGGATATTTCTTGCTAACTTAATAAGCATTGATAATAATTAAATGAGTTTTGCAATTATATTAAAAAGTTGATATACTAAACAAAGTTATTTTGGAGAGTTGGCAGAGTGGTAATGCACCGGACTCGAAATCCGGCGAACGCTGTAATGGCGCGCGCAGGTTCAAATCCTGTACTCTCCTTTTTATATCATATTAAACCAAAATAAAAAAACACAAACGCCAGTTTAAAGGCATTTGTGTTTTTTATTTTGTATAAAAAGAGACTATAAAGCATTAAAACATCATATGACTTTGCACATATTTCGCACATTTTTATATACCTAACATTAAAAAAGCTTTAAGTGACTTTCTGAATTATAAAAAATCAGTATTATACCTGTATCTTGGACCCAAACTGATGTATATATAATTAATATTTCGCAAACAACCGTCTGTTCTTGGTAAAAGGAAGATAATATTCAAAAGCTCGTAGCTTAATTTAAAAATAAAAAGCTCTAGTATTGGACGAAAATCCAATACTAGAGCCTCATTTTATAAAATTATACAACAATAGCTATCATAAAGCTGTAATCATGAATTTAATAGTTCATTAAACTGAATATATCATAGTCTTTTATTTTTTGACGGCCCTTTAAATCATCTAATTCAATAAAAAAGGCAGTCCCTACAACAATACCACCTAATTGTTCAACTAATTCTATCGTCGCTGCAATCGTACCACCAGTTGCTAATAAATCATCTGTTACTAAAACCCTCTGTCCAGGTTGTACCGCATCCTTATGCATATATAGTGCAGATTCTCCGTACTCCAATGCATACTTGGCCTCAACGGTTTCTCGAGGTAACTTACCTTTTTTTCTAGCTGGTGCAAATCCTACACCTAGATCATAGGCCACTGGACATCCAACAATAAACCCTCTAGCTTCAGGGCCAACAATCATCTCAACATTTTTACTCTTGGCATATTCTACAATTTTATTTGTTGCTTCGCGGTATGCTGCTCCGTCTGCCATTAAGGGTGATATATCTCGAAAAACAACACCTTTTTCTGGGTAATCAGGAATTGCAGCAATATACTTTGTTAAATCTAATACCATTAATAAACGCTCCTTTAATCTTCTGTATTCAATTGTTCAAGTATCCACTTTTTAAGATCATTCTCTTTAGAGTAGACTAACTTATCTTCAGCTAATATTCGATTATTTCTTAGCTTATATTCAGAAGTATTTTTAATGTCCATTTTATTTGTTGTACTTTTTCCAGTCATTAATCCATCTTTTATTTTAACAAATTCCAACTCTAAAAACACCTTAATCATGAATATTAATAAATTTTTCTTTATTTTTAAAAAATCAGATAAGACGATTAGTTGATTATTAATATCAACATCTTTATGACTCATCACAAATTTATATAACTTTGCATACTGTTCTCTGGATGGCATACCATCTAAATAGGCACTGTTAGTCTTTAAAAATACTGCAATTATTTTCTGACTATCCGATAAACGTAATATTGTAGACATTTGTTCCAACGAGCTTGGGCAATCTACAAATATAATTGTTCTTTGATTATCAAAATCTGATACACTTTTTAGTTGATCAGCCTGCTTAAATATCTGTTTGTCTGATGAAAATTGTTTTACTTGGTCATAATTTTTTTTATTCCAGAATATAAACAAGCCTTCATTTTGAAATAAACTTTTATTCACGTGGTCAGTTCTTTCATCAATAATTACAAGCCCTTCAAATTTAATGTCCTGTACCATTAACTGTAAATTTGTTTTATTCATCCATACATTTTTTTCAATTTCACCGATTAATTTGATCTCATCTAAAGTATTCTTGAAATCATCAACATACTTTGCATTTGAAAATGAAATTCCACTAATTTTTTCTTTCTCACCAACAACTTCAAATTTTAAGTGAGTTCCTGTTTTACCAATAGCCTTAACATTTTGTATTGATTTATATTTAATTTCAAAAATCGGTTTTTCATTGTCTGTACCAAATGGTTTTAATTTTTCAATATCCTTATAAAAATCCAAAGTCAATTGATCTACATTTAGCTTTGCTACAACCACTTTGGCTGGCTTAACGTTCAATTGAATTCCTTGAGATACTGCTTCATTTTCCAAGTCTAATCTAAATCTTTCTAAGTTTTGAATGGGAAATGTTAATCCCACGGCCATATGATGTCCACCAAAATGAGATGTTAATTCTCTATGTTCATTAATTGCGTTATACAAATGAAATGTATCAATACTTCGACCGGATCCTTTTAAATAGCCCTTCTCTGTATCTTGGTTTAAAATAATTGTCGGTTTACCAGTTACTTCAACAACACGACTAGCAACGATACCTAATACACCTTCGTGCCAATTTTCACCTGTTATTACCAGTGTTTTCTTGTACTGATTATACTCTGCTGTAGCCTGTTTCAATGCTAGTTCTAATATATCTGCTACAATTTTTTGACGGCGTACATTTTCAGATTGAACAAAGTTTGCTATTTCCTGTGCTCGTTCATCGTCTAGACTAGTTAACAGTTCAACACCAATATTTGCATCACCTAATCGCCCAATTGCATTTAAACGCGGCGCAATACCAAAACCAATATCTTTTTCATCTACTGTTTCCTGTTTTACATTCGCAACTTCCATTAATGCAATCAATCCTGGCCGGAA
The DNA here is from genome assembly GCF_056781975.1 of Dellaglioa sp. CoH-57-MRSF-19. The sequence goes on along the minus strand of NZ_JBXAXW010000002.1, from coordinate 5,811 downwards.
CGTTTGTTGTAAAACCTTCAGACCGAAACTTACAAGTGAACGATTTTCATCTGTCAGTGATACCAAATCTGCTACTGTACCGATTACCACTAAATCTAGTAATTCTTCTGAAATATCACCTGTTAATGCACTCGCAACTTTAAATGCCACACCAGCACCTGAAAGTTCTCCAAACGGATATTTTCCTTCAGGATGTCGAGGATGAATTATTGCATAAGCCTTTGGTAAAACATCTGGTAATTCATGATGATCGGTTACGATAACATCTATACCTTGAGATTGAGCAAATTCTATTGCTTCATTCCCTGATACACCATTATCAACAGTAATAATCAAATTAGTACCATTGTCTATTATTCTTTTATAAGCATCTACATTAGGTCCGTAACCATCTATAAATCGGTTAGGTATATAAGTTTCCACATCTGCGCCCATATCACTAAGTGTCTCAAACATGATTGAGGTACTCGTTAACCCATCAGCATCATAATCACCATAAACCGTTATTTTTTGATTTTTAACTATTGCTTGTTGAATTCGTTCAATTCCTTTACTCATATCATGCATAAGCATTGGATCGTGAATGTTTTCTGCTCCTACATTTAAAAAATCAGTAATAGCTTTTTCAGATGTAAGTCCGCGGCTCCATAGTAAAGATATCAATGAATGATCTAATTGAATATTTTCAAATATTTCATTAGGTATTTTGTCATTACTTAAATCTAAAAACTTCCAACTATACTTTGATTCAATCATGTTAAACCTCTACTTTACTAACGATTTATATTTTCTGATTTTAACGTTTTAATTTCATTTTGTAGTAATTGAACTTCTTTTCTATTCTGAGTTTTTATTTTATCAATTGAATTTTTCAATGATTCATCAAAATTATTTTTATAGTCATCCAATTGTTGATTTAATTCTTTATTTTCTTTTTTTAATTTTAAAGTTGCACTTGTTGTTAACAGACCTATCAGTAGTGCTCCTGCTAAAATTGAAAATAATAAAATAAGAATCATTGGCATTTTAATTTCTGCAAACCAAAAATTAATTGAAACTTCCTTTACATTTAAAATTGAAAAAATTGCTATTACGATAATAAGTAATAACGCTATGATTGTTCGCCATTGTTTTTTCATATTTTCCCCCACTATTTTTTGTTAAATACTGTACCCGCAAGTAAATCTCCCATTTTAGGGAAAATTGTATATCCCAAATATGCCATTTCCATATAATATGGTAAATTAATTTCGCGTTTATTTGTACTTATGTTTCTTGATATAATCTTTGCAACATGCGCAGGATTTAGCATCATTGATCCAATATTTTTTAAATAGTTGCCCTCTTTATCAGCTATTTTGAAGAAATTAGTATCAATTGGTCCAGGATTAACTGTCATAACTTTAATCCCTAGTGGTTTTAATTCTAATCTCAACGCATTAGAATAACCAAGGACACCATATTTCGTTGCTGAATAAATTGCTGATTTCGGTGTTGCAATTTTCCCAGCAATAGATGCAATATTAATAATAACGCCATATTTTCTATCTGCCATATTTAGCGCAACATTTTGAGTCATGTACATTAGCCCCAAGACGTTTACTCTAAACATTTTTTCAGCAACATCCATATCAAAAGATAACACATTCTCCATCAAACCAAACCCTGCATTATTTATAAGTACTTCAATCGGTCCAATTGAAGATTCAATTTTTTTAACCATTTTTTCAATTTGAATTGGATCAGAAACATCACATTCAATCGCATAAGCCAATCGACCAGATAGACGCTGACAAGCATCTTTAACCTCTGTAAGTTTATCCATTTGTCTAGCGCAAATAACAACAATTGCACCTTTTCTAGCAACCTCATATGCCAGTTCCTTACCTAAACCACTTGAACCACCACTAATTAGAACGATTCTATTACGTAAATCTTTTAACTCTTTATATTGACTAATCATTTACTTTTTCCTTTTGAGAAAACGGCACATTAATTACATCAAAATCTCTAACAACCGTTGTATTTTTAAAGATACTTCTTGCCTCACTCTGTAAAGTAATGGCCATTTTACCAACATATCTTGCGGAAATATGTGTCAATAATAACATTTTCACGTTTGATTTTTTAGCGATTTCTGCAGCCTGAGCACTAGTTGTATGATAATAATTCCTTGCCATTTTTGATTCAGCTTTTTCAAATGTACTCTCATGAACCAGAACATTTGCATTTTCAGCTAATGTATAACTATTTTTTGTTTTTCTTGTATCGCCCAAAATTGTGACAATACGCCCTTTTTTAGTTTCTCCCAAAAAATCATTTCCATTTAATTTTGTGCCGTCTTCTAATTGAACTATTTTACCGGCTTTTAATTCTCCATAAATTGGACCAGACGGAATATTTAATTCTTTAAGTTTATCTATTTGTAATTCGCCTGCATAATCATGTTCCACAATTCGATAACCCACGCTTATAATACGATGATCTAAGTAATCAAAATATACTTTAAAAGTGCTATCTTCAAATATTAATCCAGGTTTATCAAGTTCTACAAATTTAATTGTATATGACAACTTCGTTTCAGAAACTTGTAAACTGGTCTTCACAAAATTTTGAATTCCTTTAGGACCAAAAATAGTTAAAGGTCCATTACCTCCTTGAAATGATCGGCTACTCAAAAGACCTGGCAACCCAAAAATATGATCTCCGTGTAAATGTGTAATGAATATTTTTTCGATTTTCCGAGGTTTTATTGTCGTTTGTAAAATTTGATGTTGTGTTGCTTCACCTACATCAAACAACCAAACACTATTACGTTCATCTAGTAGTTTTAGTGCAATACTGGTTACATTTCTATTTTTTGCAGGTGCTCCTGCTCCTGTACCTAAAAATTCTAATTCCATATTATTAACCTATCCTTACTTATTCATTTGATTTCATTGGTAATGTAACTTCAAAAACGACACCCTTCGGTATCTTATTTCTAACTTCAATTTTACCTTTATGCTCTTCAACGATCCATTTCGCAATTGACAAGCCTAACCCATTACCACCTGTTTTACGATTTCTTGATTTTTCTTCTCTATAAAAGCGTTGGAAGATTATTTTTTTATGTGTATCACTAATATTTTCTCCATCATTAATGACTTGTATCACTAGTTGCTTAGCCGACTCAATAACGATAAACGAAATTTCATTACCCGCTACTGTGTATTTCAATGCATTATCAAGTAAAATGACAATTAATTGATGTATACGGTCTTCGTCTAATTGAATGTACTTACTTGCAATATTTATTTGAAAATAAAATTGTTTATTTTGACTAAGCGCAATATCTGCATAAGGATGAATAATATTCTCAAAGTATTCCTTAGCAAGGACTTTCTTAAAGTTAAACACATTAGCATTAGAATCTGAATTAGCTAACAATAATAGATCTTTTGTTAGATTATTTAATCGTCTAATCTCACTTAATGAAGTTGCAATTGACTCGCTTTCATCGATAATATTTGCATTAGGTTTTGTTAACAAATACTCTAATTTATTTTGTACTATCGTCAATGGTGTTCTAAGCTCATGGGCTGCATTATCGATAAATTCTCTTTGCTTATTCCATGCACTAATCGTTGGTTTAATACTAATAGATGATAAAATAACACTTAAGGCAATCGACAACATTCCAAAAATAAGCAGAGATACAAGTAAAATATTCCTAAAACTAATCAATGAGTTTTGATTAATCTCAATATTTTCAATAATTTGAATATATCGTGCTTTATGCCATTTTTTAACAGCTGAGTCTGGAATTTCCATTAAGTATGACCTAAACGTAGGTCCGTTTTTTTGTTTAATTGTTTTAAATTTGTTTAAATCAGATTTTTTAAATGGTATCTTATTAAAAACGGGGTATCTGGTACCCATTGCATCTTTATTAATTATTTCTCCATTTTGTGACCATAAGATTTGATAGACTTTAAAGTCAGGTGCTTGCTTCAAAAGTGGACTATCATCGATTCTATTTATGGAGACATAATTAGAATCTTTTATTCGTCTAATTTGTTTTTTCATTGATATATCTACATTAACTGTTAAGGTGTCATTAAATGAACTATATACAATTAAACCAAGTGTTACAAAAATAATACTGAAGCTTAAAAGATACATAAAAAATAATTTTATACGCGTATCTCTATTTGCCTTATTTTTCATCAGGTTCAACCAGATAACCAACGTTTCTAATTGTTCGAATCATTTTTTCATGACCAATCTTTTTTAATTTTTTTCTCAGATTACTCATATAAACTTCTACAACCGTAATGCTAGTATCGGACGTAAATCCCCAAACACGGTCAAATATTTGTTCTTTCGTTAAAATAGTATTCTTATTTTCCAGTAAGTATGTTAAAAATTCATACTCTTTACCCTGTAAATTGATAGATTGGCTGCCAGAAATAATTGTTCTGTTATCAGATAAAATCATATCTTGATATTTTAATTCACTATCTATTTCAAATTTCATTGTTCTTTTCAGAAGAGCCTTTATTCTCATTTGTAATTCGTTTAAATTGAATGGCTTAGCTAAATAATCATCCGCCCCTAAATTAAATCCGGTAATTTTATCGTCAACACTATCTTTTGCTGATAAGATTAGCACTGCCGTGTCAATTTTCTTTTCTCGAATTTTTTTTAATACATCAAATCCCGATATTGTAGGAAGCATTAAATCTAAAATAATAATATCATATATATTTTGTGAAGCTTTAAAAAAGCCTTCCTCGCCATCGAACGCTTGCTCTAACGTCATAATTTTTGCTGTTGCTTCAACAATATTATCAGAAATAATTGTATCATCTTCAATAATTAATCCTCTTGGCATTTTTTTTCCTCATTCCTTTCATTTTCATTAAAAAAAATGCATAATAATTATATCTTCTACTAAAGGATGGTTAAATATTATGCGAATGATCGATTTAGAATTAGCCACTATTGATTTAAATAAAAATTTTAATTTATATTACACTACTAATAATCTATTTTACCCTATTTCTAAGGTAATTAGTACATCAGAATATTTTATTTTAATTGTTACTCCCTCTGATAAACCCTTGTTACTTCAAGATTTACTTCACGTATCTGAGTTGAAATCACGTCATAATAAGCTGTTTATCCAAACTATTGATAAAAATTTACATTTAATTTTAGGTTATAAAATAGATCATAATAAACTATTTTTAGCTTAAAACTTAAAATAGATCTGTCTTCATTCTACTCTGATGCTATTATATATATCGCATGGAGTATTAATAAAAAATGCTAACTGCTGTTATACAGTTAGCATTAGTGACATTTGTTAATAGATAAAGTTATTCTACATAATTATCCTGTCTTTATAGTATATCTAAAAAATGGAGGTAAAACAAATGAATATTCTATCTACAACAGTAAGTATCGTTGCCCTATTAATTTCACTGTATACCCTGTACATCGTCCTAAAAAGTAATAGATAAATTAAACGCTAATTTTTAACACAATACATTATTCATACAACTACTGGATTAAGTCATCAATTGTCCTATCTTATTCAAAAAAGGACAATATTAGTTTGTTGAAACAAATTTAAAAAACATTATAGAACATAGCTATTTTAAGGGTGTACACTTTCTGGTGTTGGTGAAATAAAATTCATCAACACCAGTTTTTTATTCTGAAAACAAAAAAAGAGGCCACCATGACCTGTACTAGGCCCTGTCAAGTTGACGGATGAAATAATATAAAATTTAATATGTTTCTAAATGGCTTTATCCCAGTATT